>DATFUK010000025.1:0-4570 GCA_035260865.1 Candidatus Methylomirabilota bacterium
CACGCGCACCGCGACGAGGCCGAGAATGCCGAGCAGCACGACGACCAGCACCATCCGCTCGACCTCGCCGACCACGTAGCGCAGCCGCTCCACGTAGCTCCCGAAGCCGTAGCCCACCGCGTAGCCGGCGCCCACCACCACCGGCACGTAGACGAGCGCGCCCGCCACGTTGGCGATCAGGAAGGCGGTGAACCGCATCCCGAGCGCTCCCGCGAGTGGCCCCGCGGTGAAGCGGACGCCGGGGACGAAGCGGGCCACGAACACCGCGACCGGCCCGCGGCGACGCACGAACGCCTTCATGGTCTCGAGGCGCTCGGGGTGGCCGAGCACCCAGCGCGCGTAGCGCGGCATCGCGGTCTGGCCGTAACGACGCCCGAGCCAGTAGCCGATGTTGTCGCCCACCACCGCGCTCACGATGCCGACCGCGAGCACGATGGAGAGGCGGAGCTTGCCGCGCCAGACCAGGTAGCCGGCCAACGCGAGGATCGTCTCCTCCGGCACCGGGAGACCCACGTTGCCGAGCACCACCACCACGAAGATGGCGAGGTAGCCCCAGTGGCCGACAAACTCGTGGAGGTCGCTCACGAGGCCTCGTGGAGAAGGGGACTCACTCGCCGGCGGGCCGGCGGGTGACGACGCTCACGTGGCCGTCCTCCTCCAGGAAGGCGTGGTGGATGGTGGGACGGCAGGATGTTCATGAGGATCCCGCCCAGCATCGCACCCGTCGTGACGGATCGGGGCCGAATTTGACACCCGGTCCGCGCCGCCGTAGGCTCGGCGACATGACGGAGCGGCCGCGGACGCTCGTGCTGGTCGGCCTGGCGCTGCTCCAGCTGATTCTCGCCGCCGCGGTCACCATCGACACCGCCGACGTCGCGTGGGCGCCGAGTTACTTCGACGGCGACGACGGCGACTCCGCTGCTTTCGCGCTCTCCGAGCGGTTGCCCGCGCTGGCCAGCCCCGCGGGCGGGTTGATCCCGCCCCTGGCCGCGCTCGCCGTCGTCGCCGCCCCGCCGCCCGCGGGCCCGCGCCGGGTCGCGCCCGCGCGGGTCCACTTCCGCGCTCCTCCTCTCGCCTAGCCCGTTCCCGGCTGGGTTCGCGGGCGCTTCCCGCCCGCATCGTGGTCGAATCTCCATCGTCGAGGAGGATGCGCATGTTCGGTCTGGGTGCTCAAGAGCTGATGCTGATCCTGGTGATCGCGCTGGTGCTGTTCGGAGGAGCGAAGATTCCGGAGCTGGGCCGCTCGCTGGGGCAGGCGATCCGCGAGTTCAAGCGCGGCGTCGAGACGCCGGACGCGACCCCCGAGCCCAAGCCGGACGCCGGCCACGGCCCGGACGGCCCGAAGTCGGCCTGACGCGGGTCCTCTCGGGAGACCGCGAATGCTTGACACCCGGGCGCCCCCGCCTCTAGCGTAGGTGCGTCAGAGGCCGCTCGACGATGAAGATCAGCGCCGTAAAGAGGCTGTTCGTGGGATCACCGCTCGCTACGGCGCAGGCCCGGCACGAGCGGCTGTCGAAGTCGTCCGCGCTCGCGGTGTTCTCATCCGACGCGCTCTCGTCCGTCGCCTACGCCACCGAGGAGATCCTGCTCGTCCTGGCGGTCGCGGGCGCCGCCGCGGTCGCCTACTCGATTCCCATCGGGTTCGCGATCGCGGTCCTGATCGCGGTGGTGGTGAGCTCGTACCGGCAGACCATCCTGGCCTATCCGATGGGTGGCGGCTCCTACATCGTCACCAAGGACAACCTCGGCCAGACCGCGGGCCTCATCTCGGCGGGGGCGCTGCTCATCGACTACGTGCTGACGGTGGCGGTGAGCGTGGCCGCGGGGGTGGCCGCGATCACCTCCGCGTTCCCCGCGCTCTACGACTATCGCATCCCGCTCGGCGTGCTGTTCATCGCGGGTATCGCGACGGTGAACCTGCGCGGCCTGCGCGAGTCGAGCAACCTCTTCGCGGTCCCGACCTACCTCTTCGTGGTGAGCTTCGCGGGCATGCTCGCCTACGGGTTCGTCGGCTGGGCCGCGGGATGGGAGACTGCGCCGCCGCCCAACGCGGACATCGCGGGGACCCAGGATCTGACGCTCTTCCTGGTGCTTCGCGCGTTCTCCTCCGGCTGCGCCGCGCTCACCGGGGTCGAGGCGGTGTCCGACGGCGTGCCCGCCTTCCGGCCCCCCGAGGCGCGGAACGCCCGCACCGTCCTGACCTGGCTCGGCGTCATCCTGATCACCCTGTTCGTGGGCATCACGTTCCTGGCCCGCCACCTTCACGTGATGCCGCGGGCGGAGGAGACGGTGGTCTCCCAGCTCGCCCGCCTCATCTTCGGGAACGGGCTCCTGTACTACGAGATCCAGGTCGTCACCATGTTCATCCTGGTCTTCGCGGCCAACACCGCCTTCGCCGACTTCCCGCGGCTCGCCTACTTCCTGGCCCGCGACGGTTTCATCCCGCGCCAGTTCGCCACCCGCGGGGACCGGCTCGTGTTCTCCAACGGGATCCTGATCCTGGGGGGAGTCGCCGCGCTTCTCATCGCGCTGTTCGGCGGAGCCACCCACGCCCTCATCCCGCTCTACGCGGTCGGCGTCTTCCTCTCCTTCACGCTCTCGCAGGCGAGCATGGTGCGACGGTGGCTCACCCGGCGCGAGGAGGGCTGGCGCTGGCGCTGGGTCCTCAACGCGGTGGGAGCGGCCACCACCGGCCTCGTGATGCTGGTGATCGCGGTCACCAAGTTCAGCCATGGAGCGTGGATGGTCGTGCTCCTGATCCCCCTGTTGGTGGGCCTCTTCATGATGATTCACCGCCACTACGCGGACGTGGCCGGGCAGCTCTCGCTCGACGCCTACGGGGGGCCGCCTCCCATCGACCACACCGTGCTCGTGCTGGTGGGCGACCTGCATCGCGGGGTGGCCGCGGCCCTGCGCTACGCTCAGACCCTCTCCGTGTCGGTGAAGGCGGTCTACGTCGAGATGGACCCGGAGCGGACGCAGAAGCTCGAGGAGAAGTGGGGCAAGTGGGGGCTCGGCATCCCTCTCGTGGTGCTGACCTCGCCCTACCGGTCGCTGCTCACCCCGTTCCTCGACTACATCGATCACCTCCTCGCGCTGAGCGAGCGTCAGGTGGTCACGATCGTGATCCCCGAGTTCGTGCCCGCCCGGTGGTGGCAGCATCTCCTCCACAACCAGACCGCCCTCCTCATCAAGGGCGCGCTCCTGTTTCGCAAGGGCGTCGTGGTCGTGGACGTCCCCTTCCACCTCCGATGAACCTCTCCAAGCTCAAACGATGGTTCGTGGGCACGCCGATCGCGACGGCGCAGGCCCACCACGAACGGCTCGGCCCCATCACCGGTCTCGCCGTCTTCGCCTCCGACAACCTCTCCTCGGTCGCGTACGCCACCGAGGAGATTCTTCGTGTGCTCCTCATCGCCGGGGTGGGGGCGCTCGCGTTCTCGGTCCCCATCGGCCTCTGCATCGGCGGGGTGATCGGGATCGTCATCCTGTCGTACCGCCAGAACATCGCGGCGTATCCGCAGGGGGCCAGCGACTACATCGTGGCCAAGGACAACCTCGGCGTGACCTCGGGGCTGACCGCGGGGGCGGCCCTGCTCATCGACTACACCCTGACGGTGGCGGTCAGCGTGTCCGCGGGCGTCGCCGCCCTCACCTCCGCGGTTCCCGTCCTCTACCCCTATCGGGTCGTGCTCGGGGTCGGCCTCGTGGTCCTCGTCGCGGTGGCGAACCTGCGCGGAATCCGCGAGTCGGGACGGGTGTTCGCGGTGTGGAGCTACCTGTTCATCGCCGGCTACGCCCTCCTGATGGTCTACGGATTCACCTCGCTCGCGATCTGGGGCCGGCCCCCGGTGGAAGCGGCAGCGGTGCCCCCGCCTCCGCCCCTGGCCGAGCTCGGGGTGTTCCTGCTTCTGCGCGCCTTCGCCTCCGGAGCGGTGGCCCTCACCGGGATCGAGGCGGTCTCGGACGGCACCCCCGCGTTCCGGCCGCCGGAGGTGCGCAACGCCCAGACCGTGCTCGCGGTCCTCGGCGTGATCATGGTCACCCTCTTCGTGGGGATCACGGTGCTGGCGGCCGGCCACCACATCGTGCCGCACGACGAGGAGACGGTGGTTTCCCAGCTCGCGCGCGAGGTCTTCGGCGGCGGCCTCCTCTACTACTTCATCCAGGGCGTCTCGATGGTGATCCTGGCCCTCGCGGCCAACACCGCGTTCGCGGACTTCCCGCGGCTGGCGTCCTTCATGGCCCGCGACGGCTACCTGCCCCGGCAGTTCGCCAGCCGCGGCGATCGGCTCGTCTTCTCCAACGGGGTCATCATCCTCGGTCTCGCCGCCTCCAGCCTGATCGCCCTCTTCCACGGCAGCACGCATCTCCTGATCCCGCTCTACGCCCTCGGCGTCTTCACCTCGTTCACCCTGTCGCAGGTGGGCATGGTGCGGCGCTGGCTCACCCGGCGGCCCGCGGGATGGTGGCCGAAGGCGCTGATCAGCGGGCTGGGCGCGACCACCACCGGGCTCGTGATGGTGGTCACCGCGCTCGCCAAGTTCTCGGACGGCGCGTGGATCGTGGT
>DATFUK010000026.1:0-8659 GCA_035260865.1 Candidatus Methylomirabilota bacterium
CCGGAGGCGCGGTCACCGCGCCCGCCGGCTTCCACCAGAGGGTCAGCGCGCAGAGCGCGGTCAGCACCGCGAGCACGCCGTAGCCCGCGCCCCACAGCGTGGTCTGGGTGAGCCAGCCCGGCCCCTGCAGGGGCAGGCGCGGCTCGACGAGAGTCGGGTAGCCGAGCAGCGCGAGCATGCTGCCGAGGTTGCTGGCCGCGTAGAGGAAGTACGGATCGCGCGCGGCCGGATGCCCGGTCCGGGTGAACCACTGCTGCAGCAGGGGCGCGGTCGCGCTCACCACCAGAAAGGGCAGGCCCACCGAGACCGACAGGAGCGTGAGCACGTCGAGCACCGGGTTGGCCTCGCCGCCCCGCAGCAGGCGCGGGTTCACGGCCAGGGGGAGCACCGCGAGGGGCACCGCGAGCACGATCAGGTGCACGAGGGCCTGGCGCGAGGGCCGCAGGCGCGCGCTACTCGCGTGCGCGTAGGCGTAGCCGCCGAGGAGCGCGGCCTGGAAGAACACCATGCACGTGCTCCACACCGCGGGCGTGCCGCCGAGCAGCGGCAGGATCATCTTGCCCACCATCGGCTGCATGACGAACAGGAGCGTGGCGCCCGTGAAGAGGGTGAGCGCGTAGAGCAGCAGGACGGCGGTCAGATGCGGATCCTCCCGTGGCCGCCTCCGGGCGGCGCGCCGTAGCATACCGTATAATCAGCGCCGCGACGCTCGCCCTTCCCCGTCCGTCAGCTTTTCGTGACGGATTTTCCCCGGATCAAGTTCAAGCAATCGGTGCTCACCTTCGACCACCGGGTGGAGGGTTCGGAGGTGGTGGGCTTCGTCGTCTACAATTCTTATCGGCGCCCTAGGGGCCGGGGCCGATGAGGCGCCAGGTGCCGGCTTCCTTGCGGGCGACGTCGGGCTCGTGGTCCCAGGTGAGGGCGGAGGTCCACATGCCGATTCCGCGCAGACGCCCCGAGATCTCGCCGGTCGAATAGACCCACGCGGCGCCGTCCACCAGGCGGATCTCATCCACGCGGATGCGGGCGCGCACCGAATCGTAGAGGGTGAACATGGCCAGCAGGTGCTCGCGGAGCGCCGGCTTGGTGAAGGGGCCGTTGCGGTACTGCTCGGACACGTGGCCGAGCACCCCCGCTGCGTCCAGTGCCTGGAAGCGCTCGGTGGCGGCGGCCAGCGCCTGCTGCAGCTCGCGGGTCAGCGGCTCCGGCGCAGCCGCGCCCGGCGCGGCGCTCTGGGCCCGGACCGCGGCGGGCATCGCCGCGGCGAGACCGGCGAGCGCCAGGCGGAGCAGCGCGCGTCTACGGATGCGCGGGCCCGTTGTAGCGCCGCCACTGGGCCACCGCGCGGCCGAAGCGCAGCGCGGTCAGGCGGGTCTGGCCCCGCCGTCGGCCCTCCCGGTAGGTACGGAGCACCGTCGCGATGAAGGCGATGGACCGGAACCGCCGGGCCAGCCGCCGATAGCGTCGTCGTCTCATCTCGCCTCCTCTCTGGGAACATCACTGGAACATCTTACGTTCCCATCGCGTGTAAGCCTTACATCCTGATGGCGGCCCGGGCTACCCAATCGGGCCTTCGACCCCCTGATTACCGGGCCTGGTATCGCCCTTGCTCTTGACCTATGCGCAAGCGGGGCCAACCCGCCGGCGGCGATGGTGGCGGCCCGGCTCGCTCATTGGAACGACAGGAGGACACGCGATGGCACGACTCACGGTTGGACGGTTCACCGCGATGCTCGCAGTGACGGTGCTGGTGCTCTCGACCTTGATGGGGGTGCAGGCCGCGCTCGCGCCACGAGGCTTCGCTCAGGGGCAGCCCCATCCTCTCCAGCCATCCTCGCCACGCATCGACCGGCTGGTCCGGGCCCCCGGCATGATCGAGGGCACTCTCACCCGCGTGGACGGCCGGACCGAGAGCGTGGACGTCTCGATCTTCCTCGGTCTGCTCGGGAAGACGCTGGAGGTCGTCCCCGGTACCCTGATCCAGGTGAACGGGCGCGAGGGGCGGTTCGCCGATCTCCAGGAGGGGGCGAAGGTGAAGGCGTTCTACGAGGAGCGCGGAGCGAAGCTGGTCGCCACGCGCCTCGAGGTGTCGACCGGCTAGAAGTACTCGAGCGTGCTCGGCTCGGCCGCCATCTTGAGCCGCAGTCCGGCCATGAAGACCAGGTAGGGGTGGGCGCCGCGGGCCACCAGCGCGTCGCGATCCATGCGGCGCAGGTCGGCCCGCTCGCCCTCGTCGAGGCCCATCTCCGCGGTGGCCGCGACCGGATCGGCGAGGAAGCGGTCGATGAAGGCCCGATCGGACTTGAGCGCGTAGAGGCAGCGGTTGAGCGGGTAGGCCGCCGACGGCGGGAAGCGGTAGTGGGCGTCCGCGCTCATGAGCCGGGAATCGGCCACTCCACCACCGCGTTGCCGTGGTGCCAGGAGGGCTCGTAGCAGTACACGTCCGCCCGCGCGTCGCCCACCGCGCCCAGCAGGGTGATCCACGTGCGCAGCTCGATGTTGCCCCGCTTGTCGAGCTCCTCCCCGGTGACGCGGGCGAGCTCGCGGCCGCGTCCCTCGCGCAGCAGGTCGAGCAGCCCGCGGTCGTAGTCGAACTCGGGCGAGGCGTAGCGGTCGGTGCCCGGGAAGTGCGACATGCCGCCCGAGGCGATGAGGGCCACGCGCTCCGGGCGCGCGCGGAGGATCTCGCCGAGCGCGGCCCCCCAGGCGTGGCAGCGCGCGGGGGTGGGCTGGGGCGGCAGGTACACGTTGACGTGCAGCGGGACGATCGGCCGCGCGGGCTCCGGCATCACGAAGTGCAGCGGCACGTAGAAGGCGTAGTCGAGCGGGGCGTCCTGGGTGTAGAGGAGATCGAACCCGCGCTCGATGCCCTGCTCGACCACCGCCCGCGCGAGCGGCTCGTGGATGTCGAGGCGGTAGCGGTACGGGCCGAACGTGCCCGCGCACTCGCGACCCACGTAGACCGCGAGCGCGGGCACCGCGTCCAGGAAGAACGCCTCGACGTGGTCGCCCGCGACGATCGCGATCGCGTCGGGACGGAGCTCCTCGAGCCGCCG
Source organism: Candidatus Methylomirabilota bacterium (assembly GCA_035260865.1). Classification (GTDB taxonomy): domain Bacteria; phylum Methylomirabilota; class Methylomirabilia; order Rokubacteriales; family CSP1-6; genus CAMLFJ01. The sequence continues at coordinate 3,057 of DATFUK010000026.1, forward strand.
CTTCACGCGTCCCATCGCCGCGTGAACGCGCAGCACCAGGTCGCGATCCTCGGTCTCCGGGCGGATCAGCAGCTGCGGGGTGTGCGCGACCGCGAAGGCGCCGACGAGCATGACAGCGCCAACCCTAGCACAAGAGGGCCTCGACGGCAGGCCCGGGGGCGGCGTATCCTTGGTGGCCGCGGACCGCGTTACCCACCCCCAGACCATCCAGGAGGTCGTCGGCATGGCAGCCGGAGCCAGGAAGTTCAAGATCGTCGTGCAGAAGCCGTCGGGCAGCATCACCTATGACCTGGCCGATTCGGCCTACTCGATCGAGCGCGAGGCCCTCGATCCCATCGGGGCCGAGATCGTGGAGGTGCCGGCCAAGACCGAGGAGGAGTTCATCGCGGCGGCCCAGGACGCCGACGCGGTCATCGCGCGCGACCGGCGCATCACCGCGGCCATCATCAAGGGCCTGAAGAACTGCAAGGTCATCGGGCTCGGCAGCGTGGGCGCGGACACGGTGGACGTGGACGCGGCGACCGAGGCGGGCATCGTGGTCACCAACGTGCCCGACGTCTTCATCGACGAGGTGGCCGATCACACCATGGCCATGTTCCTCGCCGCGCACCGGCGCCTGCGGCTGATGCACCAGCTCACCGTCGACAACAAGTGGACCGAGGGCCGGCCCTACTTCGCGGGCATCCCGCGGCTCTACGGCCAGACCATCGGCCTGATCTCGTTCGGCAACGTGGCCAAGGCGGTGGCCCGCCGCTGCCACGCCTTCGGCCTTCGGGTGATCGCGTTCGACCCGTTCCTCGCCGAGCTCGAGATGACCGCGGTGGGCGTCGAGCCGGTGACGAGCCTGATCGAGCTGTGTCAGCGCGCCGACTTCCTGTCCATGCACGCTCCGCTCAATTCCGAGACGCGCCACATGATGGGGGAGCGCGAGTTCCGCGCGATGAAGAAGAGCGCGATCTTCATCAACAACGGGCGGGGGCCGACCGTAAACGAGGCCGCCCTGGCCGACGCGCTCCGCCAGGGTCTGATCGCGGGCGCCGCGCTCGACGTCTTCGAGGTGGAGCCGGTGGATCCCGACAACGCGCTGCTGCACATGGACAACGTGCTGGTGAGCCCGCACATCGCCTCCGCGACCGCGCGCATGGCCCCCGAGACGCGCCGGCGCCTGGGCCGCGAGCTGGCCACCGTGCTGCAGGGCAAGTGGCCCCGCTCCGCGGTCAACCCCGGCGTCCTCCCCAAGACCTCCCTGATCCGCTGGCAGCCCTACCCGATGGGCCGCGGCCCGAATCGTTGATCTGGGTGATCTGGGGTCAGGTCTTGAATTACGACATTTCCTGGCCGACTGACGGCGACTGACCCTGGGAAAATGTCGTAATTCAAGACCTGACCCCGGTCGTGACCATTCAAGACCTGACCCTGGTCGAGGTCAGGAGTGCTGGGATCCCCAGATGGTGTTGAGCGTGGCGAGGGCGGCGGGGGAGAGGGGGCCCTTGTTGACCGCGGCGGCGGCGAAGTCGAGCTGGGCGAGGTCGGAGCAGCCGATGAGCACGGTGGACAGGGCGTCGCCCGTGATGGCGAAGCGCAGCGCCGCCTCCACCACGCTGGCCGCGTGGCCCTGGGCCACCAGCGGCTCGAGCGCGCGGGCGCGGGTCACGTCGGTGGCGTAGTCCGGACCCGACGCGATCGGGGCCACGCTCGGAATCGCGGTCGGATGGCGCGCCACCTGGCCGCTCAGCGCGCCGCCCGCCAGCACCCGGATGCCGATCGTGCCCACGCCCTGCTCACGCGCGAGCACGAGCAGCCGGTCGTAGTCCTGCGCGGGGTAGCCGGCCGGCAGCGCGTAGGCTCCCGTGGGGTTCAGCAGGTTGAACACCACCTGCGCGGTGTCGATCGCCCCGCTCGCCAGCGCGCGATGGAGCGCGCCGGTCTCCCCGGACGCGGTGATGCCGGCGAAGCGCACCTTGCCCTGCTCCCGTAGCCGCCGCACTGCGGGCACCACCGCGTCCAGCACGCGCGCGACGCCCAGGGGCCGCTCGTCGCCCACGCGCCCGATCAGGTTGTGCAGGTGCAGCAGGTCCACCCGCTCGAGCCCGAGCCGCCCGAGGCTCGTCTCCACCGAGCGCGCGACCGCCCCCGCCACGTCGGCCAGATCGGCGGCGACGAGGCGCCACTTGGTGCCGACGATCGCGGTGGGCGCGGTGGGCTTGAGCGCGCGCAGCACCTGGCCCAGGTTCTTCTCCGACTCGCCCGACCCGTACGACGGCGCGGTGTCGAGGTAGTTGATCCCGTGCTCCAGCGCGCGCGCCACCCCGCGCTCGCGCTCGGCCGGGGTGCCGCGCACCATGAGCCCGCCGACGTCGCCGCAGCCGAAGCCCAGCGCGGAGACCTTCAATCCGGTTCGTCCCAGCGTTCGATATTCCATGACCGGTGTTTATACCACGGTCCGCGCGCGGCCCGCTTGCCGACCGCAGACCCGTCGTTTACTCTCTGGTTCCTATGCGCCATACGCGCCTCGGCCGCACCGGCCTCTCCGTCTCGCGTCTCTGCCTGGGCACCATGACCTTCGGCCTGCAGTGCGACGAGGCGGCGTCCCGCGCCATCTTGGATCGCGCGGCGGCGGGCGGGATCACCTTCCTCGACACCGCCGACGTGTACCCGGTGGGCGGCGGTCTCGAGACGGTGGGCCGCACCGAGGAGATCGTCGGCCGCTGGCTCGAGGGCCGCCGTCAGGACTTCGTGGTGGCCACCAAGTGCGCGGGCGCGATGAGCGCGCGGCCGTGGGACCGCGGCACTTCGCGCAAGCACATCCTGGACGCGATCGACGGCTCGCTGCGCCGGCTCCGCACCGACTACGTCGACCTCTACCAGCTCCACCACTACGACCCGCACACTCCGATCGACGAGACCCTGCGCGCGCTCGACGACGTGGTACGCGCGGGCAAGGCCCGCTACGTCGGTTGCTCGAACTTCCACGCCTACCAGGTCGCCCGCGCGCTCGGCCGCAGCGAGGCGCTCGGCCTCGCGCGCTTCGACTCGGTGCAGCCGCGCTACAACCTGCTCTTCCGCCAGATCGAGCGCGAGCTCCTGCCGTTGAGCCGCGAGGAAGGTATCGGAGTGATCCCGTACAACCCGCTCGCGGGCGGGCTGCTCTCGGGCAAGCATCGCCGGGACGCCGGGCCCACCGCGGGGACCCGCTTCACGCTCGGCAACGCGGCGGAACGCTACCAGGACCGCTACTGGCACGAGCGCGAGTTCGAGACGGTGGAGACGCTCCGGCCCCTGGCCGCCCAGGCCGGCATGCCGCTCGCGCGGCTCGCGGTGGCATGGATGCTGGCCGAGCCCGCGATCACCTCGCCGATCGTGGGGGCGAGCCGCCCCGAGCAGCTGGACGACGTGCTGCCCGCGACCGAGAAGCCGCTGGACGCCGCGCTCAAGGCGCGCCTCGACGAGATGACCCGCGAGTACCGCTGGGGCGACGACCCGCGCTGACGCGGCCCGCCCGGAGACCCGAGCCATGCCCACGCCCGTGAACCGCCAGATCGTGCTCCGCCGCCGGCCCGTCGGCATGCCGAAGCCGGGCGACTTCGACCTCGTCGAGTCGCCGCTCCCCGCACCGGATGACGGCGAGATCTTGACCCGGACCCTCTACCTCTCCCTCGATCCGTACATGCGCGGGCGCATCAGCGGCGTCAAGTCGTACGCGCAGGGGGTGGAGCTCGGGCAGGTGATCGTCGGGGCCACCGTCGGGGAGGTGCTCGAGTCGAAGCACCCGGGCTTCGCGAAGGGCGACATCGTGCAGGGCTACAGCGGCTGGCAGTCCCACGCGGTGGCCGCGGGCGGGGCGGTGCGCAAGCTCGATTCGCGGCAGGCCCCGGTGTCCACCGCACTCGGCGTGCTCGGCATGCCCGGCATGACCGCCTACGTGGGTCTGCTCGACATCGGCCAGCCGAAGCCGGGCGAGACGGTGGTCGTGTCGGCCGCCTCCGGCGCGGTCGGCTCGGCGGTCGGGCAGATCGCGAAGATCAAGGGCGCCCGGGCGGTCGGCATCGCGGGATCCCAGGACAAGTGCGACTACGTGGTGGGCGAGCTGGGCTTCGACGCGTGCGTGAACTACAAGAAGGGCGATCTCCTCGCCGAGCTCAAGGTGGCCTGCCCGGGCGGGATCGACGTGTACTTCGAGAACGTGGGCGGCGACGTGCTGCGGGCGGTGATGCAGCTGCTGAACATGAACGCGCGCATCCCGCTCTGCGGGCTCATCTCCGAGTACAACGCGACCGACACGGTGCCCGGCCCGAACCTGCGCCCGCTGCTCTTCAACCGCGTGCTCGTGAAGGGCTTCATCGTGTCGGACCACCTGGCGCGCCTCCCCGATTTCCTGAAGGACTGCGGCGGCTGGCTCCGCGAGGGCCGGCTCAAGCATCGGGAGGACGTGGTGGTGGGGCTCGAGAAGGCGCCGGAGGCGTTCATCGGGCTGCTGCAGGGCAAGAACTTCGGCAAGCTGCTGGTGCGGGTAGGGGAGGATCCCACCCGGTGACGCGGCGCGGACGGCTGGTGCGCGCGGCCGCGACCGCTCTCCTCGCCCTGGGTCTGGGCCCGGCGGCGGCGTCTGCGCAGGTCTTCATCGCGTCCAAGCCGCATCCCGAGTTCTGGATCGCGCCGGTCCTCATCACCGCGAACGTCGAGCGGAAGCACGTCGAGGATCACCCCGGCCCGCTCACCATCAATGTGTCCTTCAGCGTGGCTCCGCCGCCCGCGCGTGACCCGTCCGAGTTCGCCCAGGACATCTTCCTCCTCTGGCCGGGCGAGCTGGTCGGCACCGACGGGGTCGACGGCGCCGACGCCGCGCTCAGGCGCCAGGTGGAGACCGCCGGGTTCAAGGTGCTCGTGCACGGGCGCGTCCCGTTCACGGCCCGAAACCGGCTCCAGATGGGCACCGGGGCGGGCGCGGCCGGCCGTCTCGACCTCGGGAGCGCGTTCTTCGTCACCTTCGCGCGGCCGGAGGGGCTCGCGCGCGGGGCCAAGCCCGCGACCTACATCCGCATCCCGTGGAAGGCCGAGATGGCGAGCCTCGACTGGGTGCCCCGGCTCGAGCTCGCGGCCAAGGGGGTCATCGCCCCGCGACGGGTGAGCTGGCTCGAGGAGGCGTTCTGGGGCCGGCGCTACATCATCACGCTGAGCTTCGGCGACGTCGGGTACTCGTCGCTCTACCCGCTCTACTACGGGAACCGCGATCGGGTCATCCCGCTCGCCGCCGATTTCTCCCGCCTCATGATCAACTTCGCGGAGTCGAACCACCTCAAGATCGACGAATTCGTCCCGACCACCGCGCTGCGCCGGCTCAGCGAGACGCGGGAGAACACCGACACGTTCTCGATTCCCCTCATCGCGGCCGACGGCATCGTGCCGCAGGTGCTGAAGGTGCAGTTCGTCTACTTCCAGGGTCGGCTGCCGTGGCGGCCCATCCTCCTGTCCGCGCTGCTCCTGGGCCTGGGCAATCTCACCGGGCCGATCGTGGGCAACCTCCTCCGCAAGCTCATCCGGACCCTGCGCGATCGGGTACACGTCGGGCGCGGGGAGGTCGTGGGGCGGGCCCGCGGAGAGGT
>DATFUK010000027.1:0-3951 GCA_035260865.1 Candidatus Methylomirabilota bacterium
ACGGCCAGGCTGATGGCCAGTCCGGGGAAGAATACCATCCAGGGCGCGGTTTCCAGCGCCTGGATCCCCGCGGTGAGCATGCCGCCCCACGACGGCTCATCGGGTGGCGCGCCCGCGCCGATGAAGCTGAGCGACGCCTCCACCACGATGGCATAGGAGATGTTGGTGGTGACGAGCACGATGTAGCTCGCCATGCAGTTCGGGATCAGGTGCCGGAAGATGATACGGCTCTGCGAGGCGCCCGCCGCCTGCGCCGCCTCGATGAAGGGCGTCGCGGCCACCCCGAGGGCGACCGAGCGGATCGTCCGGGCCGCGGTGGGGGTAAGCAGGATCACGAGGGCGAGGATCACGTTGTTGACCGACTGGCCGAGCGCGGCCATCAGCGACAGCGCCAGAATGATGGGGGGCAGCGCCATCAAGCAGTCCACCACCCGCTGGCTGCTGGTGTCGCTGGCGCCGCCCAGGTACCCGGTCACCGCCCCCCACAGCGCGCCCAGCGTGACGCCGAACAGCACCGAGACCACGCCCACGTAGAGCGACAGGCGCGCGCCCCAGATCACGCGGCTCAGCAGATCGCGGCCGAGCTGGTCGGTGCCCATCGGGAACTCGCGGCCCGGCGCCACGTAGGGCGCGAACGCGGCGTCCTTCGGCCCGTGCGGGGCCAGCGCGGGCGCGAGCAGCGCCACCAGGATGAGCACCAGGACCACGAGCGCCCCCGCCGCGCCGAGGGGCTGTCCGGTGATGAAGCCGGCGAGCGCCCGCCTCACGCGTACCGGATGCGCGGGTCGAGCCACGCGTAGAGCAGATCCACCGCGAGGTTCACGAGGAGGAAGACGAGCGCCATCAGGAAGATCATGGCCTGGACCGCGGGGTAGTCGCGCTGGCTCACCGCCTGGATGAGCGCGTTGCCCATGCCCGGCACCACGAAGATGATCTCCATGATCACGAGCCCGCCGAGCAGGCGCCCGCCCCACCAGCCGATGAAGGTGACCACCGGCAGCAGCGAGTTACGGAGCGCGTGGCGGTAGACCACCGCGCGCTCGGCCAGGCCCTTGGCCCGCGCGGTCCGCACGTAGTCCTGGCGGATCACCTCGAGCATCTGGGAGCGGGTGAGCCGGGTGATGGGGGCGCTGATGTAGTACGCCTGCGCGAGCGCGGGCCAGATGAGCTGCTTCAGGTTCTCCACCGGGTTCTCGGTGAACGACACGAACTCGAGCGGCGGCAGCCACCGGAAGAAGCGCACGAGCCCGTACAGGATGAGCGCGCCGGTGAAGAAGAGCGGCAGGCTGAGCCCGCTCAGGCTGACCAGGCGCGCCAGGTAGTCGAGCGGGCCGTTCTGCCGCACCGCCGAGATGACCCCGAGCGGGATCGCCCACGCCATCGCGATCAGCATGGTGAGCGCGGCCAGCTCCATCGAGCGCGGGAAGCGCTCCTTCAGGATCTCGATCACCGGCCGGCGCTGCACGTAGGACTGGCCGAAGTCGCCGCGCACCGCCCCGCCGATCCAGTCGAGATACTGGGTGACCACCGGCCGGTCGAGGCCCAGCTCGCGGCGGATCTGCTGGATCTGCCGCTTCTGCACCGTGCTCGACTCCGAGCCCGTCTGGTAGACCAGGATCTCCGCGATGTCACCCGGCACCAGGCGCATGAGCACGAAGATGAGGATCGAGGCGCCGAGGAGGGTGGGGATGAACAGCAGGAGTCGGTGCAGGATGTAGGCCGACACGGCTCAGCCGCTCACAAGCGGTGCCGCCGGATCGTCTTCACGGTGGCCTCCGGGCTGAAGCCGAGCTGGAGGAGGGCCGCGCCCAGGTCGAAGGATTCGCGGTAGGCCGCGATCCGCCCGCCGCGCTTCTCGAACACGCTCATACCCTTGAAGCGCACCTTGCGCCCCGCGCTGCGGGGGATCGCGTCGCTCACCACGTAGGCGAAGGTCCACTCCGCGGCCGCGCACTCCTCGGTCTCCACCACCGTCTCCATGGTCCAGGCGTAGTCACGGCCCTCGCGGAACATCCGCTCGAACATGGTGCGGAGATGATCGGCGCCCACGTGCCCGCCGAAGAAGGTGTCGTGATAGCGGCCGTCCGGTGTGAAGCAGGCCACCAGGACCGCGACGTCTTGCCGGTTGAAGGCCCGCTCGAACTCCCGCACGATGCTCATGGCGATTCTCCCAGTTCTCTTCGTTGAGCGACCGGCCGCCGGCGGTCCGAGTCTAGCGGATCACGAACCGTAGATGGCGATGGGCCTCTCGCAGGGCTGCCTCCGCCTCGGCGGGGGCGGTCGCGCGCGAGAAGATGAAGCCGAGGTAGCGCGAGCCCTCCGGCAGGGGCACGATCTGCTGCCCCTTGGGGATCGAGATCGTCACGTCCTCGATCTGCGGCACCGCGCGCGCCTCGTCGAGGCCCCGCACCTCCTCCAGGACGCCGCCGCGCGGGATCGGGATCATCATGACCGCGGCGGCCACGCGCTCGCGCTCGAAGGAGGGCACCGCCCGCCCGAGGGCGCGGCGCAGGATGAGCTCCTCGAGCGACATCCCGGTGCCGAAGCGCAGCGTGCGGCCGCAGAGGCCGCCGATCGAGCGGGCCGCGATCTCCAGCACCACCGGCTCGGGCCCGTCCGCGCCCGGGCGCAGCCGCAGCTCGGCGTGCACCGCGCCGTCCGAGAGGCCGAGCGCGCGGGCGGCGGCGGCCGTCGTCTCCGCCACCCGGGCCTGGACGGCCGCGGGCAGCCGCGACGGCGTCACGTAGATCGTCTCCTCAAAGAAGGGGCCGTCGAGCGGATCGGGCTTGTCGAAGAGGGCCAGGGTGCGGAGGACGCCGCCCTCCAGCAGGCCCTCGAGCGCCACCTCGCCGCCCGGCACGAAGCCCTCCACCAGGATCGTGTCGGTCCCCGTGCCCAGCTCGGCCACGTCCGCCGCGCGCAGGATCCCCTGGATGCGCTCGAAGGCGGCGACGAACTGGGCGGCGTCGTCCGCCCGGATCACCCCGCGGCTGGCCGAGAGCACCAGGGGCTTGAGCACACACGGGTACGTCATGCGGGCCGCCGCCGCGCGCGGATCCTCGGCCATCGCGACGGTGGTGAACGGAGGCGACGGCACCCCCGCGCGCGCCAGCCGCTCGCGCATCACGAGCTTGTTGCGGGTGGCCTGGGCCGCGGCGAGCGAGTTCACGCGCAGGCCGAGCGCCTCTCCGATCGCGGAGGCCACCACGGTGGTGGCGTCGTCCACCGGCACCACCGCGTCGAGCGGCCGGCGCGCGGCGTACCCGCGGATCTCGCGCGCGGCCGCGGCCGGGTCGCCGAACGGCAGGGTGAGCAGGTGATCCGGGAACTCGCCCGCCATCACGTTCGGGCGGTCGGAGGCGATCACGAGATCCACGTCGAGGGTCTGCGCCGCCTCGACGAAGTCCTCGGTGCGGTACGTGGTGGTGGGGATCAGCAGCAGCAGTCGCTGGAGCGCCATGGTCGCGACGCCGCTGAGTTTATCACGGGGCACGCGGCCCGCACTTGCGGTATACATGAGGGCCCGGCCCCCCACCGGGATCCCGAACCCACGAGGAGGCGTGATCATGCGCGTCGGCATCATGATCGAAGGGCAGGAAGGGCTGACCTGGGATCGCTGGCTGAGGCTCGTGCAGGCCGCCGAGGACATGAGCTACGAGTCCCTCTGCCGGTCGGATCACCTCACCGGCCTCTGGGGCGAGGCCAAGCGCCCATCGCTCGAGACGTGGACCTCGCTCACCATGCTCGCGATGCGCACCCGGCGCGTCCGCTTCGGCCCGATGGTCTCCCCGGTGACCTTCTACCAGCCGGCGCTCCTCGCCAAGATGGCGGTGGCGCTCGACACGCTCTCCAACGGCCGGATGGACCTGGGGATCGGCGGCGGCTGGAACGAGCACGAGCACGCCATGTTCGGTATCCCGCTGCCGCCCATGAAGGAGCGGCTCGATCGCC
>DATFUK010000028.1:0-3016 GCA_035260865.1 Candidatus Methylomirabilota bacterium
GAAGTACCGCCGCCTGCACGTCATCGTGGGCGACTCCAACATGTCCGAGATCGCGACCTACCTGAAGGTGGGCACGACCGCGCTGATCCTGGACATGATCGAGGACGGCCACTTCGACCGCGACTACAGCCTGCAGTCGCCTGTCCAGGCCATCCGCGACATCAGCCACGATCCGACCCTGCGCGAGACGATCCGCCTGAAGGACGGGCGCGCCATCACTCCGCTGCAGCTGCAGATGGAGTACCTCGAGCACGCCACCCGCTACGTGCAGGCCATCGACGCGGACCCGGTCACCCGGGACGTGCTCGCGCGGTGGACCTACGTGATCGAGCAGCTCGCGGACGATCCGATGCAGCTGAACCGCGAGGTGGACTGGGTGATCAAGCAGCAGCTCATCCAGGCCTACATGGAGAAGAACCGTCTGTCCTGGCGGGACCCCAAGGTCTCGCTCATGGACCTCCAGTACCACGACATCCGGCCCGACAAGGGGCTGTACTTCAGTCTGGTACGTCGCGACCTGGTGGACCGCATCACCGACGATGAGTCCATCGAGCGCGCCAAGCACGTGCCCCCGCAGACCACGCGGGCCCGGCTGCGGGGCGAATTCATCCGTCAGGCCAACCTCAAGGGCAAGGACTACCGAGTGGACTGGGTCTATCTCAAGCTCAACGATCCGGAGCGTGAGACCATTCTCTGCAAGGACCCATTCCAGAGCCACGACGAGCGCGTCGAGCGACTGATTCGCTCGTTCTAGACGACACCACTCGCGCGGTTTCGGCGAGCGGCGCAGGACCGACCAACCGATGCCCCTCACGCCGCTTTCTCGCGATGTCATGGATACGATCGTCGCCGGCCAGCACGGCGACCCCTTCGCAGTGCTCGGCCCTCATCCGGGCGGCGACGGCACCATCGGGGTGCGGGTCTTCCAGCCCGCGGCCCGCGCGGTCGCGGTGCTCACCCCCGACGGGACGGCCACCCCGCTGAGCGCGGTCCACCCGGGCGGTCTCTGGGAAGGCCGCGTGCCCGGTCGCGCCTTGCCCCTCGCCTACCGCCTCCGGCTCCAGGACGACCAGGGGCACGTGAGCGAGATCGAGGACCCGTACCGGTTCTCGTCCACCCTGAGCGGCTACGACCTGCATCTCCTCGGCGAGGGCACCCACTTCCGCCTCTTCGAGCGCCTCGGGGCCCACCCCCTCCGCCACGAGGGCGTGGACGGCGTGCGCTTCGCGGTGTGGGCGCCCAACGCGCGGCGGGTCAGCGTGGTCGGCGACTGGAACGGCTGGGACGGCCGGACGCAGCCCATGCGCCTGCACCCGGGCAACGGGATCTGGGAGATCTTCCTGCCCGGCGTGCCGCTGGGCGCCCGCTACAAGTACGAGATCGTCGGGCGCGAGGGCGGGCTGCTCGCGCTCAAGACGGACCCGGTGGCGTTCGCCTTCGAGCCCGACGAGCCGCGCACCGCCTCCGCGGTCGTGGACCTCAACGGGTTCACCTGGGGCGACGCGGCGTGGATGGACGAGCGCAAGCGGCGCAACGCGCTCCACCGCCCCATGTCGGTGTACGAGGTCCATCTCGGCTCGTGGCGACGCTCCGAGCCCGCTACCCTCCCGAGCTACCGGGTGCTCGCCGAGCAGCTCGCCGACTACGTGAGCGAGATGGGCTTCACCCACGTGGAGCTCCTCCCGGTCACCGAGCATCCCTACTACGCCTCCTGGGGCTACCAGACCCTCGGCTACTTCGCGCCGACCCGCCGCTACGGCACCCCCGCCGACTTCATGGCGTTCGTGGACACCCTCCACCGCCGCGGCATCGGGGTCATCATGGACTGGGTGCCCGCGCACTTCCCCAAGGACGCCCACGGGCTCGCCTTCTTCGACGGGACCCACCTCTACGAGCACGACGATCCGCATCTGCGCGACCACCCCGACTGGGGCACCCGCGTGTTCAACTTCGGCCGCCGCGAGGTCGCCAACTTTCTGATCGCCAACGCGGTGTTCTGGCTCGAGCGCTACCACATCGACGGCCTGCGGGTGGACGCGGTCGCCTCGATGATCTACCGGGACTACTCGCGCAAGGCGGGCGAATGGGTGCCCAACGAGTACGGCGGCCGCGAGAACCTGGAGGCGCTCGCCTTCCTCCGGAAGCTGAACGAGGTGGTCTACGGCGGCCAGCCCGGCGCCGCCACCATCGCGGAGGAGTCCACCGCGTGGCCGCAGGTCTCGCGGCCGGTCCACCTGGGCGGGCTCGGCTTCGGCTTCAAGTGGAACATGGGCTGGATGCACGACATCCTGGAGTTCATGCAGCACGAGCCGGTGCACCGGAAGTACCATCACAACCAGCTCACCTTCGGCCTGCTCTACGCGTGGACCGAGAACTTCGTGCTGCCGCTCTCCCACGACGAGGTGGTCTACGGCAAGCGCTCACTCGCCCGCAAGATGCCCGGCGACGACTGGCAGCGCTTCGCGAACCTCCGCCTGCTCTACGCGTTCATGTGGGCCTACCCGGGCAAGAAGCTCCTCTTCATGGGCGGCGAATTCGGCCAGTCCGACGAGTGGACCCACGACCGCGCGCTCGACTGGTCGCTGCTCGACATGGGCCCCTACCACCGCGGCGTCCAGCGGCTGGTGCGGGACCTCAACCACGTCTACCGGGACGAGCCGTCGCTCCACGAAGTGGACTTCGAGCCGGCGGGCTTCCAGTGGATGGACTGCAGCGACTGGGAGCAGAGCATCGTGACGTTCTGCCGCTTCTCCCGGAACCAGGAGCGGCTGCTCCTCTGCGCGTGCAACTTCACCCCGGTCGCGCGGCGGGGCTACCGCGTCGGGGTCCCCCGCCCCGGCTTCTATCGCGAGGTCATCAACTCCGACGCCTCGATCTACGGGGGCGGCGACGTGGGGAACTCGGGGGGCGTGGCGAGCGAGCCGATTCCGTGGCACGGGCAGCCGCACTCCGTCGTGCTCACGTTGCCGCCCCTCGCCGCCCTCTGGCTGACGCCGGCCTGAGGCGGCCCCCTTCC
>DATFUK010000029.1:0-6297 GCA_035260865.1 Candidatus Methylomirabilota bacterium
CCGTAGTGCCCGTCCTGGATGGTGTCCACGATGGTCATCGGCCCCGGGATCGTCAGCTTGAGCCGGCGCCCGGTGTTGGCCCGGGCCCAGCGCACGTCCTCGCCGTGGATGGACCCGCGGCGCCGCACCGGCGCGGTCACGGTGGGCACGGTGGCCTTGTAGCGGTCGGCCCGGATGCCGATGGTGACCATCTTCGAGAAGTCGATGCCGTCGAGGGCCTCGACGAAGCCCCACACGAAGTGGCGGCGGGTCTGCTCGCCGTCGGTGACGATGTCGATGCCCGCCAGCTCCTGCTCGCGCAGGGCCAGGAGCACCGCGTCGCGCTTGCCCTCCTCGAGCGCGCGGCCCTCGAGCCGCCAGGGCGCCCAGAGCGTATTGGGAGGCGCCAGCCATTCGGGCTTCGGGAGACTGCCGGCGATGGTGGTCTCCAGCATCGTGGGCGGCATGGTACCATGCCCGACATGACCGGACGGTATGGCCTCCTGCTCATCGTCGCCGTGTCGCTTCTTCCGATCGGCTGCAGCTCCGAGCGCGACCGCCAGTGGTACAAGCCCGGCGCCAACTACACGGTGAGCGAGTTCACACGCGATCGCGACGAGTGCACCCCGAAGAAGGGCGACCTGGACGAGCAGTGCATGAAGCAGCGCGGCTGGGTGCCGCTCACCAGCGATCGGGAGCCCCCCGGTCCGCCCAAGCCCGCCCAGACTCCGCGTGGCCCCCGCTACTAGCCTCCGCGCCGTCATCTTCGACTTTGGCGGCGTCCTCCTGGACATGCGCTGGGACGTCGCGCGGGAGCTGGACCGCGCGCACGGCCTGCCGAAATCCTCCGTATTCGAGACGCTCTACCGCTGCCCGGCGTGGGACGACATCGAGCGCGGCGTGGGCGATCCCGTCGAGTGGACCGAGGGGGCCCACCGCGAGCTCGAGCGCCGCGCCGGCCGCGCGCTGCCGCGCTTGCACGAGGAGTGGCGCCGCGCCCAGGTGGTCATCGACGCGAACGTCAAACTGGCCGAGGCTCTCCGATCGCGGTACCGCTGCTCGGTCCTGAGCAACGCGGATGTCTCGCTGCGCGGCCGCTTGAAGGACGAGCTCGGGCTGGACCACCTCTTCGACGACATCGTGGTCTCCGCGGAGGTCGGCATGGCGAAGCCCCGGCCGGAGATCTTCCGCCTCGCCGCCGATCGCCTGGGCCTGCCCCCCGAGGCGTGCGTGTTCGTGGACGACTGGGACAAGAACGTGGACGCGGCGCGCGCGGTCGGCATGCAGGCGGTCCTCCACCGCGTGGACCAGGGCCACGACCTGCGCGCCCAGCTCGCGGCCCTGGGCGTGGCGCCCGGCGCCTGAGCGCGATGGCGCGCACCGCGCTCTTCCTGAACCCCGGCGCCGATCTGGCGCCCGCCCTGGCCCTGGCCCGTCGCGCCGATTCGCTGGGCTACGAGAGCCTCTGGGTCACGCACGGTATCGGCCGCGACGCGCTGCTGACCCTCTCGGCCTTCGCGCACGTGGCCCCGCACGCGGGACTCGGCACCGGCGTGATCCCGATCTACCCGCGGCACCCGGTGCTGCTGGCCCAGGAGGCCCTCACGCTCTCCGACACGAGCGGGGGCCGTCTGCGCCTGGGCATCGGGGTGAGCCACAAGCCGGTGATGGAGGGCGCGATGGGCCTCGACATGGGCCGGCCCCTCGACGTTATCCGCGAGTACGTGACGGTGCTGCGCGGCGCGCTGACCGGCAAGGTGCGCCACGAGGGGCCCCGCTACCGCGTCAACTGGCAGAGCGGATTGCCGAAGATCCCGGCCGCGCCGCCGATCCTCCTGGCCGGCCTCGCCCCGCCGATGCTCGAGCTGGCCGGCGAGATCGCCGACGGCGTCGTGCTCTGGCTGGCCGCGCCGGCCTACGTGCGCGAGCACGCGGTGCCCGCCATCCGCCGCGGGCGCGCCCGCGCGGGCAAGTCGCTCGAGGGTTTCGAGGTCGTGGCCGCGGTGCCCGCGGCGCTCACCGCGGATCGGACCGCGGCCGCCGCGCTCTTCCGCACCGAGCTGCAGCGCTACCTGGTGCTGCCGTTCTATCGCAAGATGCTGGAGCGGAGCGGCTTCACCGCCGACGTCCAGGCCTTCGACCGCGCCCCCGGCCCCGACGCGGTCTCCGACCGGCTCGTGGCCGCGCTGGGCGGGCTCGGCGACTTCCGCGCGGTGTCGGCCTTCGTGAGCGAGTACCGCGCCGCCGGAGTGACGCTGCCCGCGGTGCGCCCGATCGGCTTCCCCGACGCCGCGCACTACCAGCCGACGGTGGAGGCGGCGGGGGCGGCGTAGCGGCATGCTCTACATGGTCATCGAGTATTTCAACGCGGGCGCGGCGTCCGAGATCTATCGCCGGGCTCGCGAGCGCGGCCGTCAGCTACCGCCCGGCCTGGAGTACGTGGACAGCTGGGTGGACCTCGACTACTTCCGCTGCTTCCAGCTCATGCGCACCGACGACCGGTCGCTCTTCGCCGTCTGGATGAAGGCGTGGAGCGACGTGGCGCACTTCGAGATCGTCCCGGTGCGCACCTCGGCCGAGGCCGCGCAGCACATCGCCGGCCCGCGGTAGGGGCCCCTCGATGATGGCGCGCCGGCTTGGACCCGCGGTGGCGCTCGCGTTCCTGGCCGGCGCGGCCGGCGCGGCGGCGCAGGTGCCGCCGTCGGCGGAGGAGAAGGCCGGCTACACGGGACTCTTCGCCGCGGCGGCCCAGGGCGACGCGGCGCGGATCAAGGCGCTGGTGGCGGGCGGGGAGAAGCCCGACGGGCGGGACGGCCACGGACGCACGCCGCTCCACGTGGCCGCGTACGGCGGGCATCGCGAGGCCATGCAGGCGCTGGTGGCCGCCGGCGCGGATCCGAACGCGCTCGAGCGCGACCGGTACGACATCGTGACGATCGCGGCGGTGGCCAACGACGAGCCGATCCTGCGCGTCGCGCTCAGCCTGGGGACGAGCGCCCGCAACGTGACCAGCCGCTACGACGGCACCGCGCTGATCGCCGCCGCGCACCTGGGCCACGCCGAGGTGGTGCGCACGCTCATCCGCGCCGGCGCGCCCCTCGACCACGTCAACAACCTCGGCTGGACCGCGCTGATCGAATCCATCGTGCTGGGCGACGGCGGCCCGCGCCACACCGACACCCTGACCGTGCTGATCGAGGCCGGGGCCAGCGTGAACCTACCGGATCGCAACGGCCGGACGCCGCTCGCCCTGGCCCAGGGCCGCGGCTACGACGCAATGGTGGCGCGCCTGCGCCAGGCGGGGGCGCGCTAGGAGGGCCGTCGGGGGAAATTCGGCCCGTGCCAGACTGGAGGAGCGCCATGAATCGGGCACTCCTGAGACACGTCGTCCTCCCCGCGGTGGCCCCGGCCGCGATCGTCGGTCTCTACTTCACGCCGGTGCTGCTGTTCGGGTGCGTGAACCGCGGGCTGCTGGCCCTGGCCGTCGTGCTGCTCTCGGCGGGGGCGGCATTCGTCACGGTGGGGATCGGTCTGCGCGAGCGGGTGCGAGGCCGCGCATCGGTCTGGTGGGTGATCTCCACCGTGATTCTCACGACCCCGCTCGTCCTGGTCCTGGGTCCGCTCGGCTGACGCCGGGTCGCCGAGTGCCGATGCCCCGGCCGCTTCGGTCGCTGCTCAAGGGCGCGCTCATCGCCCTGACCGCCGCATGGGAGATCTACGCGATCCGCGGCGTCAGCGAGGCCGGCGTCGGATTCTCCGAGATCGCGGTGGGAGTGCCCTCGGCGATTCTGCTGGCCGGCGCGTGGGCCTGCGCCTGGAAGGCTTCGGACCCGCCCAGGCGACTCGGGCCGCCGCGCATGCTGCTCGGGATCTCGTTCCCGATCCTGGCCGCTGCGCTCCTGCTGATCTATCTGTCCAGCCAGAGCCCGCTCAACCCGCTCTTCCGGCTTCGGTTCGCGGCGAGCCAGACCGCGCTGACCCGAGTGGCCCGGGAGCTGGAGGGCGGCGTCACTCCTGCCGGGCCGATCCGGGCCGGGCTATTCCAGGCTCGATACGTCACGGTGAATTCGCCCCAGGAGGTACGGCTCCTGACCACCGACTGCGGTGTCGTCGACCAGTGCGGCCTGGCCTACCGGCCGCGGTCGCGGCCGACGGGCAGCCGCTACGCGCACGTCCAGGGGCCCTGGTACCTGGTCTACGAGCCGTTCTGACGGTCTAGGGCTTGCCCGCGAGGGCGCGCTTGAGCTGATCGAGGTGGTTGTCGTCGTGCCAGGCGATCAGCCCCACGAAGTCCTTGATCGTCATGCGGCCGCGGGTGGGGTGCACGCCGCCGCGGTCCAGGTGCTCGGGCCGGAGCCCGCGCAGGAACTTCAAGGTCTCGTCGCGCCGCACCCGGAAGGCCTGTAGCGCCTCGCCCGCGTCGTTGCGCTGATACTGGCGCTCGGTCGCCCAGCGGTCGGGATCGCCGGGCAGGAACCGCGGCTCGTCCATCTCCAGGATGGTCTGGAAGCGGATCATGAAGGACTCCTCGGTGTCGCGCACGTGGCACAGCGACTCCTTGGCCGACCAGCTCTTCTCGTCCGGGCGCTTGCTGAGCGCCGCGTCCGGAATGCCCTTGATGGCGGCCGCGTAGTCTTCCGCCGTGCGCTCCATGCGCGCCATCTGCTCCTCGAGACTCGCCATGAGGATTCCCCCGTCGGTGACCAGTTGATGGAACAGGTGCGACTCCCGCGCGTAGAAGCCCTGGGTGTGGAAGGAGTCGCCCAGCCGCAGCAGAGTATAGTCCACGTGGTGGCCGACCTCGTGGAGTAGCGTGCGGAGGAAGGTGCGGAACGCCACCACGCGCTGCTGCCGCGCGGTGCGCATCCAGAGGGTGATGAGCGGCGGCGGCCCGCCGCGCCCGGGTGATTCGTAGAGGCCGTGCAGCTCGCCCCATTTCGCGTGCGGGCGCGCGGCCAGCACCGTCACGCGCACCGGCGGCGCGCCCAGGGCGCGCGCCAGGCCCGCCACCAGGCGCTGCGCGGCCGCCTCGGTGGTGGCGCGGTCGCCGCTCTCGAGCGCGCGCGTCAGGGTGGTGACCAGCGGCTGCAGCCGCGCCGACGAGGGCAGGGGGACGGTGACGATGCCGTCGCTCTCCAGATAGATCGCCTGCTGCCGCCGCGTGAGCCGCTGGAAATAGGCGAAGGGCATCCGACTCTGGATGCTACCGCCGGCGGTGGGGCGAGGCAACCGACCGTGTATCCGCGTGTCCACGTCTTGCGCGCGGGCGCCCGCCCGGTAGCCTGACGCCATGACGCATCTCCCGGCTCCGCCCCCGCCGCGGCTGCTGGATCGCGTGCGGGCGGCGCTACGCACCCGCCACTGCAGCCTCCGCACGGAGAAGGCCTACGTCGGATGGATCCGGCGCTACATCGTCTTCCACGGCAAGCGCCATCCGACCGAGATGGGCGCCGCCGAGATCACGCGCTTCCTGAGCGATCTGGCCATCCACCGCAATGTCGCCGCGTCCACGCAGAACCAGGCGCTGAGCGCGCTGCTCTTCCTCTATCGCGAGGTTCTCGAGCAGGAGCTGCCGTGGCTCGACGACATCGTGCGGGCCAAGAATCCCGAGCGCATCCCGGTCGTGCTGACCCGCGGGGAGGTGCAGGTCGTCATCGACGCGCTCGACGGACCCACGCGCCTCCCGGCGCTGCTCCTGTATGGCGCCGGCCTGCGGCTGCTCGAAGCCCTGCGCCTGCGGGTGAAGGACGTGGACTTCGGGCGCAACCAGATCACGGTGCGCTCCGGCAAAGGCGCCAAGGATCGCGTGACGATGCTGCCCGCCGCCGCCAGCCGTGACCTCGCCAAGCACCTCGAGACGATCCGCGACCAGCACGAAGCCGACGTCCGCGCTGGCGCGGGCTGGGTGGAGCTGCCCTGGGCCCTCGCTCGCAAGTACCCTCGCGCCGGCCGCGAGTGGATCTGGCAGTGGATCTTCCCGGCCACCCGCACCTACCTGCACCGCGAGACCAACCAGCGCCGCCGCCATCACCTGCACGAATCCGTGCTGCAGCGCGCGGTGAAGGAGGCCGTACGCAGTAAGGGCATCCCCAAGCGGGCCACCTGCCACACCTTCCGCCACTCCTTTGCCACCCACCTCTTAGAGGACGGCGCCGACATCCGCACCGTCCAAGAGCTCCTCGGCCACCGCGACGTCTCCACCACCATGATCTACACCCACGTCCTCAACCGCGGCCCCGCCGGCGTCCTGAGCCCCGCCGACCGCCTCCGCCTCCTGTAACGCGCTCCCCCGCAATTCCTCCTATCCCGAAGTATCCA
>DATFUK010000030.1:0-5077 GCA_035260865.1 Candidatus Methylomirabilota bacterium
GGCTCGGGCGACTCGATCGCCAAGGTGGACACCGGGCGGGCCGACGTGGGCCTCGCCGACAGCGCGGTGGTCATCGCTTCCGCGGCGCGGGGCACGAAGATCAAGGTGGTCGGCATGGTCTTCGACAAGAGCCCGCTCAACATCTGGAGCCGGAAGGAAGCGCCGATCACGAAGCCCAAGGATCTCGAGGGCAAGAGCGTGGCCGCGCCGCCCGGCGACGGGCAGCGGCAGATGTTCCCCGCCTTCGCGCGGCTGAACGGGATCGACCAGAGCAAGGTCACGTGGGTGAACGTGGAGCCCGCGGCCAAGGTGCCCGCGCTGGCCGAGAAGCGGGTGGACGCGGTGGCCGACTACACCACCGGGCTGCCGTTCTACGAGAAGGCCATCGGCAAGGGCAACGCGGTGATGCTGCCGTGGGCCGACCACGGCTTCGACATGTACAGCATGTCGATCATCGCGAGCGAGAAGACGATGAAGGAGCGTGGGCCGGTGCTGAAGGCGTTCCTGGAGGCCTCGTACCTGGGGTGGCGCGACGTGATGAGCGATCCCAAGTCGGCGCTCGAGATCTTCAAGAAGCGGGTGCCCGAGATCGACCTCTCGATCATCGAGCCCAACATGATGATGGGCCTCGACCTGATGAAGACGGACCGCTACGCGAAGAACGGGATCGGCTGGATGGAAGACAAGAAGATGTGCGACTCGGTGGACCTGGTCAACACCTACATGGGCGTGCCGACCAAGGTCGAGTGCAAGGCGGTCTACACCAACGAGTTCCTCACCAAGGTGGAGCTGCCCCGATCCGCGCGCTGATCGACGCGGCGTGACCGATCTCATTCGCCTCGACCGGGTGGGGATGACCTACGCGACCGCGTCCGGCCCGGTCGAGGCGCTGCGGGACATCGACCTCGCGGTGGGGCGCGGGGAGCTGGTGGCCATCGTCGGCCCCTCGGGCTGCGGCAAGTCCACGCTCCTGCGCGTCATCGCGGGATTGCGGGCGCCGAGCCGGGGCCGGGTCGAGGTGGACGGCCGCCCGGTGACCGGGCCGCTGCCGAGCGTGGGCATGGTCTTCCAGGCGCCGGTGCTCCTCAAGTGGCGCACGATCGAGGCCAACGTGCTGCTGCCCGCCGAGCTGTCCGGCCTCGATCCGGCCGCCTACCGGAGCCGCGCGGTCGAGCTGCTGCGGCTGGTCGGCCTCGCCGAGTTCGCGGGGAAGCTGCCGCGCGAGCTGTCGGGCGGCATGCAGCAGCGCGCCTCGCTCTGCCGGGCGCTGCTGCTCGACCCGCCGCTCCTGCTGATGGACGAGCCGTTCGGCGCGCTCGACGCGATGACCCGCGACGAGATGAACCTGGAGCTGCTGCGCGTCTGGGGCGAGGGCAGCCGCCCGCGCAAGACCATCGTGTTCGTCACGCACTCGATCCCCGAGGCGGTCTTCCTCGCCGACCGGGTGGTGGTGATGACCCCGCGCCCGGGCCGCCTCGCGCGCGTCTTCGACGTGCCGCTGGCGCGGCCGCGCACCGTCGCCTCACGCGCCGGCGCCGACTTCGGCGCGCTCATCCTCGCGGTGCACGAAGCGCTGGGCGCTTAGTTTGGGGTCAGGTCTTACATTCCTACATTTTGTCGCGCTCAGCGGAGCATCGCGCTTGGGGAAAATGTAGGAATGTAAGACCTGACCCCGTCAGGACGCGAGGGTGCCGCCGTCGACCGCGAGGACGTGGCCGGTGACCATGGTGGAGGCGGCGGAGGCCAGGTAGAGGGCGGCGCCGATCAGCTCGTCGGGCTTGCCCATGCGGCCCATCGGGACGCGGCGCATCGCGCGCTCGTAGTACTTGGGCTCGCGGTGGATCAGGTCGCCGATGTTTGACTCGAACCACGAGGGCGCGATCGCGTTGACGCGCACGTTCTGGGGCGCCCACTCCACCGCGAGCGCCCGCGTCAGCAGCACGACGCCGCCCTTGCTCGCCGCGTAGGCCACCGTGCCGGTCAGGCCGATCTCCCCCGCGATCGACGCGATGTTGACGATGGACCCGCGCCGGCGCGCGAGCATCCGCTGCCCCACGACCTGGCAGCCCCAGAACACGCCGCTCAGGTTGACCGCGAGCACGCGATGCCACTCGGCCTCGGGAAAGCCGGCGGCGGGGCTGCGATGCGTGATGCCCGCGCTGTTGACGAGCACGTCGATCGCGCCGAGCTGGTTCTCCGCCTCCTCGGCCATGCGCTCCACGCTCGCCCGGTCGGCGACGTCCACCGCCACCGCCAGCGCGCGGCCCCCGTTCTTCACGATCCCGTCGGCCACCACCTTTGCCTGGCCCGCGTTGAAATCTGCCACCGCGACCGCGGCGCCCGCCTCGGCGAGCCCGCGCGCCATCGCCGCGCCCAGGCCGCCCGCGCCGCCCACCACCACCGCGGTCTGGCCGTCCAGCCGGAAGAGGTCGAGGCTCGTCATGGCCGGCGCGCGGGTTGGATGAACTCGAGCGTGATGTCGTCGGGATCGAAGAAGTAGACGCCCTTGGCCCCCGCGTTACGCCCGTGGGTGATGTCCACCGGGGCCGACTTGAAGCGCACGCCCTTGGCCTTGAGGTCGGCGTAGGTGGCGTCGAGGTCCTCCACCATGAAGGCCACGTGGCCGTTGCCGGGAATATAGGTGTTCGCGTCGCCCCGGCTCCCGCGCGGCCGGCGATACTCGAGGAGCTCGATATGATGCCCCGGCGCCGCGTCCGGCCCCGAGGGCAGGCGCAGCAGCGCGATGCGCAGCTCCGCGTCCGGGTAGCCGACCACCGCGCGTAGGTATGGCTGCCTGCTGTCCCACTGCGTGATCAGCTCGAGGCCCAGCAGGTCACGGTAGAACGCGACTGACCGGTCCAGATCGCTGACGGTGAGCCCGGTGTGCAGGATCCCGCTGACGCCCATGGTCAGATTCCTCCGGCCGACAGTCTAGGGGGGCACGCGGCGGTTGACAAGGCGCGGCAGTCATCGCAGAGTCTTGGGACCCGAGACCAGCCGCTCACTCCCTGGAGGTGCCGGTATGGCGCGCCGAACGATCTCGCTACGATTCCTGACCGCGTTCGCGATGACCGCACTGCTCACGTTCGCGGCCGCGCCCGCCGACGCGCAGAAGAAGGGCGGGGTGCTCCGGGTCGGCAATCTCGGCGAGCCGCCCGCCCTCGACGCGCACTGGACCACCGCGAGCATCACCGAGACGCTGACCAACCACCTCTACGAGGGGCTCTTCAGCCTCGACCGTGAGAACAAGCCGACCCCCATGCTCGCGGAGAGCTACACCGTCAGCAAGGACGGGCTCACCTACACCTTCAAGCTCCGCCAGGGCGTGAAGTTCCACAACGGCAAGGAGATGTCCTCCGAGGACGTGGTGGCCTCGCTCAACCGGTGGGGCAAGCAGTCGATCTACGGCAAGGGTCTCTTCACCCAGGTCGCAGAGCTCAGGGCCGTGGACAAGTACACGGTCGAGATGCGGCTCAAGGAGAAGTCGGCGATCGTGCTCATCTCGCTCGCGGTTCCGAACAACTTCGGCGCCATCTATCCCAAGGAGATCGCGGAGAAGTTCGCGCCCGAGGTGAAGGTGACCGAGTACGTGGGCACCGGACCCTTCAAGCTCGCGGAGTGGAAGCCCGATCAGTACATTCGCATGGTCCGCTTCGACGACTACAAGGCGCGCAACGAGAAGCCGAATGGCTATGGCGGAGGCAAGACGGCCTACGTGGACGAGATCCGCTGGATCCCCGTGCCCGAGGTGGCGACTCGCGTGGCCCAGGTCGAGACGGGCGAGCTGGATTTCGCCGACGATCTCAACCTGGACTCCTATGACCGGCTCAAGAAGAGCGGGAGCGCTCGTCCCATCGTGTCCAAGCCGTACTACTGGCTGGTGGCGGTCATGAACAAGAAGGAAGGCCTCATGACCAATCAGAAACTCCGTCAGGCCTGGCAGGCCGCCATCGACATCGAGCCGATCATGAAGAACGTGGCGGGCGGCAAGTCCGAGCTCTACCGCATGGACTCGAGCCTGATCCCGGTCGAGATCCCGGCGTGGCACACCAAGCTCTCCGGGCTGCCGTGGAACGAGCGGAACAAGGACAAGGCCAAGAGGCTCCTCCAGGAAGCGGGGTACAAGAAGGAGCCGATCCGCTTCATGACCACCCAGGAGTACAAGTGGATGTACGACTTCGCCCTTCTGACCAAGCAACAGCTCGAGGACGTGGGCTTCAACATCGACCTGCAGGTGGTGGACTGGGCCACGCTGGTCAAGCGGCGCAACAACTCGAAGGAATACGACGTCTTCACCACCGGCATAGGCGCCATCTACGATCCGTACCACGCCGTCTTTCTCAGCCCGAACTGGCCGGGCTGGACCACCGACGAGGACATCGCCCGGATTCAGGCCGAGCTGGCGCGGGAGACCGACCAGAAGAAACGGTTCGCTCTCTGGGAGCAGCAGACGCGGCAGTTCTTCGAGAAGGTGCCCGTCATCCGCTACGGCGATCTCTTCGGGCTTCGCGCGATTGGCAACCCCGTGAAAGGTTTCAACGAGTCGACCGAGCGCATCCGCTTCTACAACGTCTGGCTCGAGAAATAGCTTGGCGAGGTGCAGCCCGTTGGGCGAGGTGAAGCCGCAGGCGAGCCGAGCGTTCAGACATCGAGCCGCGCGGATAAGTAATTGAGGGGGCCGCCCGTTCGCGGCGCGGCCTGACCTGCTCTCGTGTTTGCTTACCTAGTCCGGCGTCTCCTCGCCATCATCCCGGTGATGGCGGTGGTGGTGACGGTCGTCTTCCTGCTCATCCATCTGATCCCCGGCGATCCGGTGAGCGTGATGCTGGGGCCCGACGCGAGCCCGACCCAGATCGAGGGCACGCGCCGGTCGCTCGGGCTCGACCGTCCGATTCACCAGCAGCTCCTGGGCTTCTACGGCCGCGTGCTGCGTGGCGACCTCGGCCAGTCCTACTTTCTCGACCGGCCGGTGGTCACCGCGATCGTCGAGCGGGCCGAGCCGACCCTCATGCTGATGGCCTGCGCCCTGCTGGTGGCGGTGGTCATCGGCGTGCCGTCGGGCATCGTGGCCGCCGCC
>DATFUK010000031.1:0-9158 GCA_035260865.1 Candidatus Methylomirabilota bacterium
CGGGGCGCGGCGCGAGATCCAGGCCATCGTGGGCCCCGATCTGCGCGGCATCACGCCCGGCTCGCCCGAGGCGGCGCGCATCAAGGAGGTCCTGGTCGCCAAGGGGATGTGGTCGCAGTACCTCGAGGTCGGCATCGGGCCCGACGCGGAGCTCTTCAGCAAGTGCCCGCCGATGGCCGCGGTGGGGCTGGGGGCGCGCGTGGGCGTGCATCCGGCCTCGGTGTGGAGCAATCCCGAGCCGGAGCTGGTGCTGGTGATCAACCGCGAGGGCGCCATCGTGGCGGTCACGCTCGGCAACGACGTGAACCTGCGCGACGTGGAGGGCCGGAGCGCGCTGCTGCTGGGCCGCGCCAAGGACAACAACGCCTCGTGCGCGATGGGGCCGTTCTTCCGGCTGCTCGACGACCGCTTCACGCTCGACCACGCGCGCCGGGTCACCTTCGAGACGGTGGTCCAGGGCCCCGACGGCTTCCGGATCTCCCACGTGACCCAGGTGGCCGAGATCAGCCGCGACCTGACCGAGCTGGCCGGCCAGGCCATCGGCAAGTATCACCGCTACCCGGACGGCCTCGTGCTCTTCATCGGCACCATGTTCGCGCCGACGGCCGACCGGGGCGCCCCGGGCAGCGGCTTCACCCACAAGACGGGCGACAACGTCAGTATCGACTCACCCCAGATCGGGCGCCTGGTCAACGAGGTCGTGGCTTGCGACGCGGCCGAGCCGTGGTCCTTCGGGACGGGCGCCTTGATGGCGAGCCTCGCCCGGCGCGGGCTGCTGCGCGCTTGATCGGCTTCGCGGCGGCGCCCTTGCCGCCGAGCGGGGTCGCGCTCACCAGCACGAAGGCGACCAGGCTGGGCTGATCGCTCCGGTTGCTCCAGGCGTGATTGGTGCCGCGCTGCACGAGGGTGTCGCCGGCCCGCATCAGGGTCTCGCCCTCGTCCATGAGGGCCCAGATCTCCCCGGTCAGCACGAGGGCGTAGTCCACCGTGTCGGTCCGGTGCATGGCCGGGTGCCGCGAGCCGTCCGGGTCCATCGCGTGGCTGGCGCCCATCGCGCGGAACGCCGCCCCGCGATCGAAGCCGCCCCCCGCCGCGTCGGGCGGGAACTCGACGATCCGGAAGATGCTGCCGTTCTTCGGCGGCTCCAGCGACATGCGGCGCTTCGCCGCGTCCGCGCTCCCCGCGTTGGACGCGGGCGCGCCGTCGCTCACCCAGAGATCGGTGAGCGCGAAGTCGGGGCGGCCCGGCAGCGCGAGCACGTGGGGCGACGGCGCGTCGCTCGCGATGATGGAGCGGCCCTGGGCATTGTGACCGGTGACGATGCGTCGGATCGGCTTGATCATGGCGACCTCCCGGGCGGGACTATACACCGCCCCCCGGTTGGGTGAAACTGTGGGCGGCGCGGGGATCCGGCCGGGCGAAAGAGAGACGACATGACCGATCTGGTGATTCGCGGCGGCACCGTGGTCGACGGCAGCGGCGCACCGGGGCGGCGGGCCGACGTGGCCATCCGGGATGGGCGGGTGAGCGCGGTCGGCGAGATTCGCGAGCGCGGGGCGCGCGAGATCGACGCGGGCGGCCTCGTGGTCGCCCCCGGCTTCATCGACGTCCACACCCACTACGACGCCCAGTACACGTGGGATCCGTATGCCACCAGCAGCATCTGGCACGGCGTCACCACCACCGTGATCGGCAACTGCGGCTTCGCGATCGCGCCCTGCCGTCCCGCCGACCGCGACCTGATCATGCGCACGCTCGTGAAGGTCGAGGGCATGTCGCTGGCCGCGATGCGCACCGGCATCACCTGGGGCTTCGAGACCTTCCCGCAGTACCTCGATCACCTCGAACGCTGCAATCCGAGCCTCAACGTGGCCGCGCTGCTCGGCCACTCGACGATCCGCCAGTGGGTGATGGGCGGCGACAGCCAGCACCGGGTGGCCACCTCGGAGGAAGTCGCCGCGATGTGCGGCCTCGTGCGCGAGGCGATGGCCGCGGGCGCGATCGGGCTCGGCTCGTCCACCGCCGAGGCGCACGTGGGCGACGGCGGGCTGCCGGTGGCGAGCCGGCTGGCCGACAAGGCCGAGTTCCTCGCGCTGACCAAGGCGATGGGCGAGGCGGGCCGTGGCCTCTTCCAGGCCACGATCGGACCCAAGACCACCATGGAGGACCTGCGCGAGATCTGGAAGACGAGCGGCCGCCCGGTGGTGTGGGCCGCGTTCTTCCAGCGCGACGACCGGCCCGAGTACGTGCCGGAGCGCCTCGCCATCACCGAGGCGTTCCATCGCGAGGGGGTGGAGGTGCTGCCGCAGATCTCCTGCCGGCCGCTCACCATGGACTTCACGATGAAGAACCCCTACCCGTTCGAGGGCATGCCGGCCTGGCAGCAGGTCATGAAGCAGCCCGAGTCGCGGTGGCTCGCGGTCTACGGCGATCCCGGCTTCCGCGCCGCGCTCAAGGCCGATCTGGACGCGCGCCGCCTCGCGGTCTTCCGTGGTCGGTGGGACCTGGTCCAGGTGCTGCGCACGAACCGCCCCGAGCACAAGGCGCTCGAGGGCCGGAGCCTCGCGGACCTCGCGCGCGAGAGCGGCAAGCATCCGGTGGACGCCTGGCTCGACCTGGTGGGAGCCGACGGCCTCGACGTGGAGTTCCTGGCCGGGCTGCTCAACACCGACGAGAAGGTGGTGGGCGATCTCATCGTGCACCCGCTCACCCTGATCACCCTCTCCGACGCGGGCGCGCATCTCTCGCTGATGTGCGACGCCGGCTACTCGAGCACCCTGCTCGGCAAGTGGGTGCGCGGCCTCAGGCGCCTGCCGCTCGAGACCGCGGTCAAGCGCCTCACCGACGATCCCGCGCGCGCCTACCGCATCCCGCAGCGCGGCCGTCTCGAGCCCGGCTACTGGGCCGACGTGGCGATCTTCGACGCGGGCACCGTGGACGCCCTCCCCGCCGAGTGGGTGACCGACCTGCCCGCGGACGAGCCCCGCTTCGTGTCCCGCGCGCGCGGGGTGGAGTGGAGCCTGGTCAACGGCCAGCCGGTGCTGGACCGTGGGCGCGTGGTGGAGCAGGCGGCCGGCAAGCGGCCGGGTCAGGTGCTGCGCCGCTTCGACGCCTAAGCGCTACTCGCGGATTACTCTTCGAAGCGGCCCAGGCGGTGCAGCTCCGGGAAGAAGAGCATCCAGAGCGCGGCCACCGCGATCGTGCCGATCCCACCGAGCAGCACCGCCGGCACCGTCCCGAGCAGGGCGGCGGCCACCCCGGACTCGAAGGCCCCGAGCTGGTTCGAGGTGCCGGTGAAGAGCGAATGCACCGCGCTCACCCGCCCGCGCATCGCGTCCGGCGTCCGGATCTGGGCGAGCGACATGCGGATGACCATGCTCACCACGTCGGCCGAGCCGAGCACGGTCAGCGCGATCAGCGAGAGCGTGAAGCTGGTGGAGACGCCGAAGACCACGGTGGCCGCCCCGAAGACGATCACCGAGCGGAACAGGGTCGGCCCGAGGCGGCGCTCCAGCGGGTAGCGCGCCAGGAACACGGACGTGGCCAGGGCGCCCACCGCGGGGGCGGAGCGGAGCACCCCGAGGCCGACCGGGCCCACGCCCAGGATGTCCTTGGCGAACACGGGCAGCAGCGCGGTGGCGCCGCCCAGGAGCACCGCGAAGAGGTCGAGCGACATCGAGCCCAGCAGGACGCGACGCCCGAAGATGAACGCGACGCCCGAGAACACCGCCTCGAGGGTGAGGGGCTCGCGCGGGCGCGCCACCCGCTCGACCCGGATCGCGGCGACGAAGGCGCCGGCCAGGATGAAGAGGGCGCCCGCCGTGAAGTAGGCGGCGCCGGGGCCGAAGACGTAGAGCACCCCGCCCAGGGCCGGCCCCACGATCTGGGCGGTCTGTCCCGCCGAGATCACCCACGCCATCGCGGGCGCGATGAGCGGGCGCGCCACCACCTCGGGCACCAGCGCGCTCATCGCCGGGTTCTCGAAGGCCTGCGCCGCGCCCAGCAGCGCCACCAGCATGAAGATGCTGGTCCGGCTCTGCCAGCCGCCCACCGCGCCCAGCGCCAGCGCGGCCGCGGTGGCCGCCTTCACGATCTCGCACACCACGACGATGAGCCGCCGGTCGCAGCGATCGGCCACCTGGCCGACGACCAGCGTGAGCAGGATCATCGGCAGGAACTGGGCGAGCCCGACCAGCCCGAGGTCGAGCGCGCGCCCGGTCAGCTCGTAGAGCTCCCAGCCCACCGCGACCCCCAGCATCTGGAAACCGACGGTAGCCAGGACCCGGGACGACGACAGGAAGGCGAACGGCGGGTGACGCAGGAGCGAACGCGACGGCTCGGCGATCTCGAGGGCCTCTAGCGGTTGGCCCGGGCCAGCACGGCGTCCAGCAGGACGTTCACTCCCGGCGAGGTGTAGTCGAGCTCGGCGTGCTCGGCCTCGTTGTGCGAGATGCCGTCGCGGCACGGGGTGAAGATCATCGCGGTGGGCGCGATCCGCGAGACGTAGTACGCGTCGTGCCCGGCCTGGCTCAGGATGTCCCGATGGGGCACCCCGCGCTGCTCGGCCGCTTCCCGGATCAGCCGGATGCAGCCGGGATCGAAGCGCTCGCTGCCGAAGTGCCACTCCCCCGCGACCGCCATCTCCACGTTGGCGCGCCGGGCGCACTCGGGAATCGCCGCCTTCACCTCCGCCCACATGCGATCGGCCACCTCGCGGTCGGCGTGGCGCACGTCGCAGGTGACCTGGGCGTACTCGGCGAGGATCCCCGCCTTGTTGGGCCAGGCCACCAGGCGCGCCACCGTGGCCTTGCCCTCGGAGGCGTGGTACTTCCAGCCGATGTCGTTGACCGCGACCGCGAGCATCGCGGCGCCCACCAGGGCGTTGCGCCGGCGGTCCATCGGGGTCGGGCCGGAGTGGGCGGTCTCGCCGTGCACGTCCACGTGCATGCCCCGCGCCGCGTAGCCGCCCACCACGATACCGACCGGCACCGCCTCGCGATCGAGGATCGGCCCCTGCTCGATGTGCAGCTCGAAGTAGGCGTCGATCGAGCGGCCGCCCACCGCGGCCTTGCCGTTGTAGCCGATGCGCTCGAGCTCGCCCCCGAACTGCTTGCCGTCGTCGTCGCGCAAGGCGAGCACCCAGTCCACGTCGAAGACGCCCGCGAACGCGCCCGAGGCCACCATCGGCGGGGTGAAGCGCGCGCCCTCCTCGTTGGTCCAGCACACCAGCTCGAGCGGGCGCTTGGTGCGCACGCGGCGGTCGTCGAGCGTGCGGAGCACCTCGAGGCCGGCCAGCACGCCCACGATGCCGTCGTACTTGCCGCCCGCGAACTGGGTATCGAGGTGGCTGCCCATCAGCACCGGCGGCAGGTGATCGTCGGTGCCGGGCCGCCGCGCGAAGATGTTGCCGACGCGGTCCACCGCGACGGTGCAGCCCGCCTCGGTGCACCAGGTGATGAAGAGATCGCGCATCTCCTTGTCCGCGTCGGTCAGGGCCAGGCGGCGGAGGCCGCCCGCCTTGCCCGGGCCGATCTCGCCCGAGCGCATGACGGTGGACCAGAAGCGCGGCGCGTCGATGGTGATCGCATCGGATGCGGACATGGCTCACGCCCTCCCGGCGCGCTCCGGTCTTACCCCGGCGCGGGAGAGCCTGTCAACCGCCTTGACAGCCGCCGACGATCGGCGAATATGGGGCGCGATGGCCGACGCGGTGCCCGCCGAGCTCAGAGCGAAGGTGCTCGCCCGGATCGACGACGACGAGGTGGTCCGCCTCGCCTGCGACCTGATCCGGATCCCCTCGTTCACCACCGAGGAGACGCCGATCGCGGAGTGGCTCGCCGGCTACCTCGGCGAGCAGGGCCTCGCGGTGACCGTGCCGGAGATCGAGCCCGGCCGCAAGCAGACGATCGCGCGCCTGCGCGGGACCGGCGGGGGCCGGTCCATCATGCTCAACGGCCACATCGACATCGATCCGCTCGCCTCCGGCTGGACGCGCGACCCCTTCGACCCGTGGATCGCCGACGGCAAGCTCTTCGGCCACGGCATCTACAACATGAAGGCGGGGCTCACCGCGTGCATCATGGCGACGCTCGCGCTCCATCGCGCGGGCGTGCCGCGGCGCGGCGACGTGGTGCTCGCGTGCGTGGCCGCCGAGCTCAACAGCGGGATCGGCACGATCCACGCGCTCGAGCACGGGGAGAAGACGGACATGGCGGTGGTGGCCGAGCCCTACGGGGCGCGGACGATCCTGACCAAGCATACCGGCACCATGGACGTGGTGATCCACACGATCGGCCGGGCCACCCACATCAGCAAGAAGGAGCACGGGGTGGACGCGATCGCGATGATGATGCGGGCGGTGACCGCGCTCGACGCGATGCGCTTCACCCACACCCACGACCCGGACCTGCCCGGGCTGCCGCGTCTGAACGTGGGCTCGATCATCGGCGGGCGGGGCCGCGACCACAACCTGCGCGGCGCCTACACCGTGAGCGACTTCTGCACCGCCTACGTCAACGTGCGCTTCAACGCGAGCCAGACCGGGCAGACGGTGGTGGCCGACATCCGCCGCACCCTCGACGCGCTCGCCGCCGCGGATCCGAAGTTCGAGTACGAGATCGAGTTCCCGCCCCGGCCCGAGCGCGGGCTCGGCCGGCTCGCCAAGGCCGCGGTGGACGTGCCGAAGACGGAAAGCGTGGTGCAGATGGTGCGACGCAACCTCCATTTGATGACGGGGGCCGAGCCCGAGCATTTCGGCGTGCGGCTGCCCCAGAGCTACGCGGGCAACGACACCACCCACCTCTGGGCCGCCGGCATCCCCTGCTGCCTCTACGGCCCCGGCGGCGGCTACACCGACTATCACGACGTGCACGTGGATCTGGAGGATCTCTTCCTGTGCACGCGCGTGCTGGCCCTCACCGCGCTCGAAGCCACCCGCTGACCGGGCGCCGTGCACTACGTCGATCCGTCGACCGGCCAGACCTACCCACTGAGCGAGGCGCGCTGGCGCGCCGACAACGGCCACTACCTGAACCTCGCGCCCGGCCCCGGGCTGAGGCGGCGCGACATCGACACCGCGCGCCACTCGGTCTGGCGCTACGCGCGCGGGCTGCTGGTCAGCGTCGAGCACGCGGTGAGCCTCGGCGAAGGGTGGACCCCGTGCCTCGCGGGGAAATGGCACGGCGCGCCCGTCCACTTCAAGCTCGAGTTCATGATGCCGACCGGCTCCTTCAAGGACCGCGGCATGACCGTGATGGTGAGCTACCTCCGGAGCCGCGGCGTCACGCACGTGCTCGAGGACTCCTCGGGCAACGCGGGCGCGTCGCTCTCGGCCTACGCAGCGGCGGCGGGCCTCACCTGCCGCATCCTGGTGCCGGAGACCGCGTCCTATCCGAAGATCGCCCAGATCGCGGCGTGCGGCGCCGACGTGGTGACGATCAAGGGCTCGCGCCAGGACGTGGCGGAGGCGGCCCTGCGCCAGACCACCGACCCGAGCCACGCGATGTTCTACGCGAGCCACAACTGGCAGCCCTTCTTCGTGGAAGGGACGAAGACCCTCGCCTACGAGCTGTGGGAGCAGGCGGGCTTCCGCGCCCCCGACAACGTGGTGGTGCCGCTCGGCTACGGCAGCAACGTGCTGGGCGCCGAGCGCGGCTTCGACGAGCTGCTGCGCACGGGCGAGATCGCGCGCCGGCCGCGCCTCTTCGGGGTGCAGGCCGCGCGCTGCGCGCCCTACGCGGCCGCGTTCCGCGAGGGCGTCGAGCACCTCGTGGCCGCCGAGATCGCGCCGACGGTGGCGGAAGGCATCGCCACCCCGAAGCCCACGCGCGTGACCGAGGTGCTGCGCGCGGTGCGGGAGTCCGGCGGCAGCGTGGTCGCGGTCGCGGAGGCCGAGATCGTGCAGGCCCTCCGTGACCTCGCCCGGCGCGGCCTCTACGTCGAGCCCACCTCCGCGGTGGCCGCCGCCGGCCTGACCCGGCTCCTGGACGCCGGGGTGATCCGGCCTCAGGAGGCCACGGTCCTGGTGCTCACCGGCTCGGGGCTCAAGGCCTCCGCCGCGACCGGCGAGCTGCTCAAGCTGGCCGCGCGGACCGAGCGGGCGGGCGACTAGAAGAAGTTACCGACCGACCGCTCGCCTCAGCGACGGTTGAAGCGCCAGCGGCGGAAACGCCACGCGGAGTCCTCGGGCACCGCGCCCTCGGCGATCAAGGGCGCCGCCGACCTTCGCGCGTGAGCCGTCGAACGGAAGCCGACGCTCCAGGTCGAGCGACCACCGGATCACCGGCTGCCGGTCCATGATTCAGTGTACCGGCGCCCCGTTGACGGAGCCCGCGTTTCGTGAAAGGGTGAGCGCCATGCCGGCGCGGAGTGGAGCCGAGTACGTCGAGTCGATTCGGAAGCAGCCGCCCCGCGTCTTCCTGGGCGGCCGGCGCATCGCCGACGTCACCGCCGAGCCGGTCTTCCAGGAGCCGATCCGCGCGATCGCCGAGCAGTACGACATGCAGCAGGACCCGGCCTATCGCGACGTGATGACCTACCCGTCGCCGACCACCGGCGAGCCGGTCTCGACCTCGTTCCTCGTCCCCTACTCGCGCGAGGAGCTGGTCAAGAAGCGCAAGCACTTCAAGCTGCGCGCGGACCACAACTTCGGCTTCATGGGGCGCTCGCCCGACTTCATGAACCAGTTCGTCACCGGCTGGCATCTCATGGCCGACCGCTTCGCCCGCGCGGGAGCCCGCTTCGGCGAGAACGCGACGCGCTATTACGAGTACGTGCGGGAGCGCGATCTCTTCCTCACCCACATGCTGATCAACCCGCAGATCGATCGCAGCAAGACCTCGGCCCAGCAGGAGGACCCCTACTTCCACCTAGGCCGGGTGCGCGAGACACCCGACGGCATCATCGTGCGCGGGGCCAAGATGCTCGGCACCATGGCCCCGATCACCGAGGAGGTCGCGGTGATCCCGTTCGGCGGCATCGCCCCGGGCGACGACGCCTACGCGCTCGCCTTCGGGATCCCGTCCTCCACCCCCGGCCTCACCTTCATCTGCCGCGAGACGGTGTCGCCTCTGCCCCGCTCGCGCTTCGACCACCCGCTCTCGAGCCGCTTCGAGGAGATGGACTGCATCGCGGTGTTCGAGGACGTGCTGGTGCCGTGG
>DATFUK010000032.1:0-10111 GCA_035260865.1 Candidatus Methylomirabilota bacterium
GATCGGTGAGGATCGGGAAGGTCAGGTGCCGGCGCTCGATCAGCTCGCGGCTATGTTCGGGGAGCTGCGGCGAGATCGCCACCAGGCTCGCGCCGAGCGCCCGGATCTCCTCGAGGATGCCCTGTAGAGCTACCAGCTCTACGTTGCAGTACGGTCACCAGCGACCGCGGTAGAAGGTCACCACGAGCGGGCCCGCGTCGAGGAGCCGGCGCGAGTCCACCGTCTCGCCGTAGGCGTCGGGCAACGTGAAGGCGGGGGCGGGGTCGCCGATCGAGAGCACGCGCGCCGGCGCGCCCGACGACCGCAGCTCCTCGATGGCCCGGTGCATGGCCGCCACCACCTCCGGGGGCCGTCCGGCCTCGAGGCGGGTCCGGAGCGCGCTCAGCTCGGCTTTGAGGGACATGACCGGAGTCTACCCCTTCACCGGGCGACGCGCGCGGGGGTCGCGGCGGGCAGGACGCGCGTGAGCTGCTCTCGCAGCGCCATGCGCGCGCGATGCAGGCGGGACTTGATCGAGGACACCGGCTCCCCGAGGATCTCGGCGGCCTCCTCGTTGGAGAGCTCCTCGATGTCGCGCAGCATGACGACCGCGCGGTAGTGCGGCGGCAGCATGTCGATGGCCCGCCGGACGTGATCGTGGATCTCGCCGGCGAGCATCTCCTCCTCCGCGCTGGCCGACCAGTCGGCGAGGAGGAAGGAGCGCTCGCCCGCGCGGTGCCCGTCGTCCTTGAAGCTCGGGAGCTGGTCCTCCAGGCTCACCTCCAGCTCCAGACGCTTGCCGCGCCGGCGAAGGAGCGCGGCGTTCGTCGTGACCCGGTAGAGCCAGGTGCCGAGGGCGGCGCGCTCCTCGAAGGCGCCGATCTTCTCGAAGAGGGACAGGAACACGTCCTGCACGACCTCCTCGGCGTCCGCCTCGTTGCGGGTGATGCCGTAGGCGACCCGGAAGACCCGGGACGCGTGACGCTCCATCAGGATCTCCAGCGCCCCGGCGTCCCGGGCGCGCAGCCGGGCGATGAGGACCGCTTCGGACGACGCCGGCTGGGCGAGGCTCGCTTCCTGGTCATGCATCGAGCTGCTCCTTGATGAAGGGCGAACAGTTCCTGAAGCGTGTGTGGCCCTGCCGCAGGCTGCGGCAGAGGGCTACCCCCTCGCGGCCGATGAAGGACACTCCGGCGAAGTCCAGGGTGAGTGCGTGACCGTTGCCCAGATAGGGCTCGCAGGCGCGTCGAAGCTCATCCACCCACGGCCCCACCACCCGCCCTTCGAGGCTGACGGTGATCCGCGGCCCTGCCTGATTCGCCACGTCGATCTTGAGCATCGCGCCAACCAGGGGCAAGGGTCGTGCCGGGCGGGATGAGCCGATGGGAGCTTCCGGATCAACAGCGAATCAACTAATTGCGAGACGGCCGCTCGGCGCGCCCGGGTGGGCGCCCCCGACGGCTCGTGGGAGCTACGACCGGCCGTGGGGGGAGCGGTTGATTCCGAGCTTCGCCATCCGGCTCCGCAGGGTGTTCGGGTGGAGCCCGAGGCTCTTCGCGGCTCCCGCCGGCCCCTCGATCACCCATCGGCTCTGCTCCAGGGCGCCCTGGATGTGGTGGCGCTCCATCTCCTCGAGGGTCCGGGGCTCGCGATCGGAAACGGCCGCAGCCGGGCCAACCGTCGGCGAGCCGACCGGCAGGAGGTCGGGCCCCAGCTCGAGCACGCGGCCGGACGACAGGACGGCGGCCCGCTCGATGATGTTCTGCAGCTCTCGCACGTTGCCGGGCCAGTCGTAGGCGACCAGCCGGGCCATGGTGGCCTGTGAGACCTGATCGAGGGGCTTGCCGAACTCCTTGGCGAAGCGGGCCAGGAAGAACGTGACGAGCTGCGGGATGTCGCCCCGGCGGTCCCGGAGCGCGGGCACCCGCAGCGGCACCACGTTGAGCCGGTAGAAGAGGTCGGAGCGGAAGCGGCCGGCCTTCACCGCCTCCTCGAGGTTGCGGTTGGTGGCGCCGATGACCCGGACGTTCACCCGGAGCGTCCGGTTGCTGCCGACCGGCTCGAACTCGCGCTCCTGCAGCACGCGGAGCAGCTTGACCTGGGTCTCGAGCGGGAGATCGCCCACCTCGTCGAGGAAGATCGTGCCGCCGTCGGCCAGCTCGAAGCGGCCGATACGGCGCTCGATCGCCCCCGTGAAGGCGCCCTTGACGTGCCCGAACAGCTCGCTCTCCACCAGGCCGGCCGAGATCGCGCTGCAGTTGACCTTGACCAGCGGCCGGTCGCGCCGCCCGCCGCGGCTGTGGATGGCCCGCGCGATCAGCTCCTTGCCGGTACCGGTCTCGCCCAGGATCAGCACGGTGGAGTCGGTGGACGCGACCTGCTCGACCTGCCGGAGCGCGGCGAGGAGCGAGGGGCTGCTGCCGACCATCTCCACGAAGTTGTGCTCGCCCCGGATCTCCTCCTGCAGGTACACGTTCTCGGCGTGCAGGCGGTTCGTGAGCGCCTCCACCTCGGCGAGCGCGGCGCGGAGCCGGTTCTCCGCCTCGAGCCGCGCGATCTCGGCCCCCGCGCGCGCCGCGAAGGCCCGCAGCACCGGCACCGCGCGATCGGCGTCGCGGAACACCTTGTCGTGGAGCACCGCGATGTGGCCGATCACGCGGCCGGTGGCGTCGAGCACCGGGACGCCCAGGAAGCTCTGGGCCTCGAGGCCGACCAGCTCGTGGTCGTCGGGGAAGAGCCGCTGCAGGTCGGCCGGGAACACCGCCGCCTCTCCCTCCAGCACGAGCCGGCACGGGGTGGGCGTCACGTCGTACTCCACGTTCTCGGTGAACGCGCCGTCCTTCCAGAACGCCAGCGTGCGGACGCTGCGCCCGTCGGGCAGGCACTCGGTGAGGAAGGCGTGGCGGACTCGCAGGGCCGAAGCGAGGTGGCGCACCAGCGAGTAGAAGAAGTCGCGGCCGGTCACCGCGGCGGTGCCTTCCGCGATCGCCCGGACCATCTCCTCCGCGCGGGTCAGGGCCTCGTACGCCTGCATGTTCTCGATGGCGAGCGCGACCTGCTTGGCCGCCTCCTGCAGGAAGGCGGCGTCCGCCTCGGTGTACTGGCCGGCCACCGTGCTGGCCACCGCCAGCGTCCCCACGCTCCGGCCACGCACCACCATCGGCACGATCATGTAGGAGCGCACGCCGTCGGCGTGGGCCAGGTCGTCGGCCGGATAGACCCGCTCGGTGTCCAGGTCGCGTCGCAGCAGCGCCTTCTGCTCCTTGAACACCCAGCCCACGTGACTCTCGCCCGGCCGCATCTCGAGGCCGACCGCGAAGTAGGTCGTGGGGAGCGAGGACTCCAGGATCGAGAGGATCAGGACGTCGCGCTCGGGGTCGTGGAGGAACAGCGCGGTGCGCTCGAAGGGGATGACGCGGCGGAGGGCCTCGGCGATGGCGTGGAAGAGCGCGTCGCGGGTCAGGTTCGAGATGATGGCATTGTTGATCTCGAGCAGCGTCTGATGTGCGGCGCTCGGTCCGGCATGCTCCACGAGGGCGAGCCTAGCATATCGGGCAATCGCGGACCGAGTCCGGCGGCGGGCGGGTCAGGCCAGGAGCTCCCGCCACCGATCCACGGGCAGCCCGAGCGCGGCCTCGACCACACGCGGATCGAACTGCCGCCCTGCCTCGTCCTTGAGCACGTCCAGCGCCTCTCCGAGGGGCCGGGCCGCGCGGTGGGGCCGATCGTGGGTCATCGCGTCCAGCGCGTCCACCACCGCGAAGATCCGCGCCACCAGTGGAATCTCGTCGGCCTTGAGCCCGTTGGGATAGCCGCCGCCGTCGTGGCGCTCGTGGTGCGCGCGCACCACGTCGAGCGCGGGGGTGAGCAGCGGCACGGTCTCGAGGATCTCCACGCCGCCCTGCGGATGCCCCTGTACCAGCAGCCGCTCCTCGGACGTGAGCGGCCCCGGCTTGCGCAGCACCGCCTCGGGGACGCGGATCTCGCCGATGTCGTGGAGCAGGGCGCCCAGCTCGAGCGCCTCCCGCTGGGCGCGGTCGAGACCGAGCCCGTCCGCGAGGGCGAGGCTCATCCGCTGAAGGCGCGAGAGCGCGCCGCTCTCGCCGTCGCGCGACTCGAGCGCCCGGACGAGCACGTCGACGAGGCTCCGGTGCGAGGCGTGCAGCCGGTCGACCATCAGGTGGAACACGTTGCCGAGCAGGCCGATCTCGTCGCGGGCGTCCACGCGCACCGGGGTGGTGAAGTCCCCCTCGACCACCCGCTGGGCCGCGGCCACGAGCTGCCCCACCGGCCGGGTGACCTGGCGCGAGATCAGCACGCCGGCCCCGACCGCGAGCAGCGCGGCCACCAGCGAGTGCGCCCAGAGGCGCGCCCGTACCGCCCGGAGCTGGGCCAGGTAGACGTCGGCGCGGAAGTCCACCTCGAGCGCGGCCACCGTCTGCTCGGCCCGGTTGCGGATCGGCGCGAACGCGGTGATCCACGTGCCGTCCTCGCTCGTGTAGATGCCGGTGTAGCCGGCCTGGCCGTCCCGGAGCACGCGCGCCAGCACCGCGCGCGTCTCGGGGGCCAGGCGATAGGCCTGACCCACCTGGGCCAGGCCGTTGCTGATCACCCCGTACCGCGCCATCTCCCCGTCGATGTTCGAGAGCGTGTACACCGCGTCGCCGAGCTGGTTGGTCTCCTGGATCAGCAGCAGCCGATCGCGTAGCGCCTGGTACTCGGGCGTGTCGTTGCGGCCCGCACGGACCACCTGCTCGTGGAGCTCGCCGTCCACCAGGAGGCCGCCGGTGCGGGCGATGTTGAGCAGGAGCGCGCCGAGGGACTCCCGCAGCCATCGCTCCTGCGCCCGGTACTGGAGCAGCCCGCTGCCCAGGATGCCGAGCGCGGTCAGCAGCAGCACCGCCACGGTGAGTCGCCACCCGAGCCGTCGCCAGACGGGCAGCCGTCCGAGTATCCTCATGGCTTCTCCTCCCGCGCCTCGACGCTCAGCTCGGAGACGTCGCGCTCGAAGAACAGCTCCACCGTCCAGTCGAGGACGACCCGCAGCCGGGCCGCCAGGGTCGGCAGCTTCATCATGTAGATCGTCTTCCACATGAACCAGGCCGGGAACCCGTAGAGCTTGAGCCCCGAGAGATCCGCCACCGCGGTGTGACGGGAGAGCGGCACCATCTCGCCGAGCAGCTTGAAGGCGAAGGGCTTCCGCGCGCGGCCGGTCAGCTCCGCCTCGAGCTGGGCGGCGAGCGCCCGGCCCTGGCGGAGGGCCACCTGCGCGGTCGCCACGTAAGGGGCCTTCGAATGCGGATCGATCTGCGCCGCGTTGTCGCCGAGCGCGTACACTCCGGGGGCGCCCTCCACCTCGAAGAAGCCGTTGACCGCGAGCCGGCCGTCGCGCGTCCTGGGCAGCGGCAGCGCCGCCACCACCGGGCTCACCTGGTTCCCCGCGGTCCAGATCACGCAGCTCGACGGGATGAAGCGGCCGTCCTGCAGCGCGAGGCCTTCCGGGGTGACCGAGCCGGCCCGCGCGGTCTCGAGCTCGATCCCGCGCTGGAGGAGCTTCTCCTTCGTGTAGGCCGCGAGGTTGGTCGCGGTCTGGGGCAGCACCTGACTGCCGACGAGGACGAGGCGCACCGTCTCGGGCGGGACGCTCGGATAGTGGCGTACCAGGATGCCGCGGGTCAGCTCCTCCACCGCGGCCATCAGCTCGGTCCCCGCGTGCCCGGCGCCCACGACGACGAAGGTCAGCAGCCGCCGCCTCGCCCAGGGGTCGTCGGTCAGCGCGGCGGCCTCGAAGAGCTCGATCACCCGGTTGCGGATGGTGAGCGCGTCACCCACGCCCTTGAAGGTCAGTGCGTGCTCCGCGGCGCCCGGGGCGATCGACACGTTGGGCGTGGCGCCGAGCGCCAGCACCAGCTTGTCGTAGTGCACCTGCTGGCGGAGCGGGGCCCGGTGGTGCCGGACCGTCACCCGCCGCCGCGCGAGATCGATCGCCTCCACCTCCATCTCGCCGAACTCGATGCCCCACCGGCCACAGAGCGGCCGGATCGGGTACAGGATGTGCCGCGTTTCCACCGCGCCCGTCGCGGCCTCCGCGAGCATCGGCGTGAAGAGGAAGAAGTTCTGCTTGCTCACCAGCGTGATGTGCACCGGCAGGAGCCCGCGGCAGCGCTTGGCCAGCTCGAGCGCCGCGGTCACGCCCGCGAACCCACCGCCCAGGATCAGGATGCGCGGCGCCAGCGACGTGGACGGACGCGCCAGCGCTCGCCCGCCGGCCGGGGCCGCGCTCATTGCGGCAGGGGGCACGGCAGCGGGCATCCGGGGCTCGGCAAGTGCGGTCGGCATCATCTGGATCAGGCGCGGGGCGCCAGCTCGCACCAGGCGCGGAGGGTCTCCGCCACGCTCCAGGCCTGCGCGATGCAGCCGTCCGGCCGGAACGGCGCCTCCGCCTCGAAGACCTCGGCGATGCTACCGAGGCCGTGGTCGGTGAGGTGCTGCGCGATCGGCTCGAGGAGGGCCCGGGCGGCTTCGCGGTCGCGGTGGACGCGGTGGTGAGCGAGCGCGAAGGGGCCGAGGAGCCAGGCCCACGCGGTGCCCTGGTGGTACGCCCCGTCGCGCTCACGCGGCCCGCCGCGGTAGCGCGGCTGATAGCCCGGTTCGCCGGGCGCGAGGCTGCGAAGGCCGTAGGACACGAGGAGGTGGCGGGCGCAGGCGTCCACCACCCGCCGCTGCCGCTCGGGCGACAATGGGCTCGCGGGCAGCGAGACGGCCAGGATCTGGTTCGGGCGGAGCGCCGGCTCGTCGCCGTCGGGCCCGTCGATGACGTCATGGCAGTGGCCGGCGGCTTCGTTCCAGAACCGCGCGAAGCCCGCGGCCGCCCGCTCGGCCATCGCCTCCCAGCCGTCGGTCGGGTGACCCAGGCGTCCGGCGAGCCGCGCCATCGCGACCAGGGCGTTGTACCAGAGCGCGTTGATCTCGACCGGCTTGCCGATGCGGGGCGTGACCACCCAGTCGCCCACCCTGGCATCCATCCAGGTGAGCTGCACCCCCGGCTCGCCCGCGGTGACGAGACCATCGCCGTCCACCCGGATGCCGTAGCGGGTCCCCGCCACGTAGCCGTGGACGATCTGCTCGAGGGCGGGAAAGAGCTCCCGTAGTCCCGCGTCATCGCCGGTCGCCGCGTGATAGGCGCGCACCGCCTCCACGTACCAGAGCGCGGCGTCCACCGTGTTGTACTCGGGCGCCTGTCCGGCGTCCGGAAACACGTTGGGGAGCATGCCGCGGTCCACGAAGCGCGCGAAGGTCGAGAGGATGCGCCGGGCGGTCTCCGGACGTCCGGTCACCAGCGTGAGGCCGGGCAGCGCGATCATGGTGTCGCGGCCCCAGTCGCCGAACCAGTGGTACCCGGCGATCACCGACCGCCCGTCCGGGTCGGCGGCGAGCGGGCGGCCGACCACGAACTGATCGGCCGCGAGCACGAGCTGCTCGATCCAGGGCGGCGCGTCTCCCGCCGCGGGCTGCGTCTTGCGCCAGTCGAGCAGCACGAGGGCCTCGTGGGCGCGCCGCCGCTGCCAGGCCTGCTCCCCGTCGAGCGCGGGCTCCGCCTCGACCGACAGCACGCAGATGACCGGGCGGCCCGGCTCGAGCGCGGCGTCGAACGCGCCCACCCGCAGATTGTCGTCCAGCGCGTCGAGCCCACGGGCCTCCTCCGCGGTGAGCCGGAAGCCCCGGTACCAGTCATGGGCGGGCTCCGCCTGGGCGCCGGGCGCCAGCACCAGGATCGGACGCGCGCCCTCGAAGGCGGTCACCCGGAGACCGTGGAGCACGCGCTCCACCCGCATCCGCCAGCCCTCGCCGCGCGTGGTCGCGTGGTAGTCGCGATAGTTCACCAGCGCGCCGAGGGACAGCCGTACCGGTCCGGTGGCGCGCAGGAGGCGATAGCGCACGTACGTCGTGTTGGCGCCCGGCTCCATCCACACCCGCTTCTCGATCAGGGCATCGGCGCAGGCGTAGTGCCACACCGGGGTGGTGCCGTCCAGGGAGAAGCGCTCGATCAGGCGGTGCCCGTCGGGCTCGAGGGTGCCGTCGGCCCAGCGGGTGGTCGCGAGCGCGTAGGTCCGGTCCCCATACTCCACCCGCTCGTCGAGCCCGCTCACCACCAGGGTGCGACCGACGGGCGGCGTGAGCGCGGCGACCAGCAGGCCGTGGTAACGCCGCGTGGCCCCGCCCGCTACCGTTCCCGACGCGAACCCGCCCAGGCCGTTGGCGCAGAGCCACTCGCGTCCATGGGCCGCGTCCACCCGGCCGGTCAACTCTCGCCCGAACTCGATCATGGCGTCACAGCCGGGTCTTCAGGTGGTCGGCGACGCGGAGCGCGTTCGCCATGATCGTGAGCGCGGGATTCACCGCGGCGCTCGACGGGAAGAAGCTGCCGTCCACCACGTAGAGGTTGTCCACCTCGTGGGCCCGGCAGTGCACGTCGAGCGCGGAGGTCCGGGGGTCGTGGCCGAACCGGATGGTCCCGTTCTGGTGGGCCACCCCGGCCAGGGGGATGCGCTGGCCCAGGAACAGGTTGCGCGAGAAGAGGCCCTCGTGGCACTCGTGGCCGTGCACCCCGCACCGGGATTGCCGCTTCATGAGCTGCTCGAGCTTGGCGGTGAGCCGGTGGTGCGCGGTCTCGTTGTTGGGCCGGTAGGACAGGACGATGCCGCCCTCCTGATCGAGGGTTACCCGGTTCTCCGGATCCGGCAGATCCTCGGAGGTGAGCCAGAAATCCATCGAGTGTTTCGCCATCAGGTCCAGCGTCCATCCCGGCGCGATGGCGGGCGCGCCGCCGCGCAGCGTGTCCGCGTCGAGCTTGCCCACGAACGAGATGTGGCCCATCGGGTACTCCCAGTCCGGCGAGCCGAAGTAGAAGTCGTTGAGCCCGAGCGTCTTCTGGAACACGGTCGGGTTCGGGCACTTGGAGATGGCCATCAGCACCGAGTTGACGTGGCCCATGTAGTGCCGCCCCACCACGTCCGAGCCGTTGGCGAGCCCGCGCGGATGGCGGTCGCTGGTCGAGCGGAGCAGCAGCGCCGCCGAGTTGATGGCGCCCGCCGAGACCACGACCACGTCCGCCGAATGACGCTCGGTGACCCCGTCCCGCTGCACCACGATGCCGGTGACCTCGCGCCCGGAGGCGCTGCTCTCGAGCCGCTCGACGTAGGCGCCGGTGAGGAGCGTCACGTTCGGGTGCTGGAGCGCCGGGTCCACGCACACGACCTGGGCGTCGGACTTCGCGGAGACCAGGCACGGATGGCCGTCGCAGGTCTCGCAGCGGATGCAGCGGCTGGCCCGCGGGTTCTGCTCGTCGAGCATCACCCCGAGGGGCACGTGGAAGGGCCGCAGGCCGAGCCCGGCCATGTCGTCGTGCAGCCGCTGGATGCGCGGCTCGTGGCTCACCGCCGGGTGCGGGTACGGCGCGCTCGCCGGCGGGTCGGTGGGATCCTCCCGGCGCTCCCCGTGGACGTGGTAGAGGCGCTCGGCCTGCGTGTAGTAGGGCTCGAGGTCGTCGTAACCGATCGGCCAGGCCGGGGAGACCCCGCCCCAGTGCTTGATCTCGCCGAAGTCCTCCTGGCGGAGCCGGAAGAGGGCGGCGCCGTAGAACTTGGTGTTGCCGCCGACATAGTAGTTGGTGTGGGGATGGAGCGGCTGGCCGTCGCGATCGCGCCAGACTTCCTTGGTGCCATAGCGCCCCTCGAAGTTCACCGCGCGCGTGCTCCAGTTGGCCTTCTCCCGCGGCACGTAGCCGCCGCGCTCGAGCACGAGGATGCGCTTGCCGGTCGCGGCCAGGGCGTGCAGCAGGGTACCGCCCCCCGCCCCGGTGCCGATGATCGCGACGTCGTAGTGCATGGCGCTAACCCCCGTGCGCGAACTCGGGATAGAGCGTCATCCCGCCGTCCACGAAGATGGTCTGGCCGTTGATGTAGTCGGCGTCGTCGGAGGCGAGGAAGACCGCCACCCGGCCGATGTCCTCCGGCTGGCCGATGCGGCCGTACGGAATCAGGGTGAGCAGCGACTTGAGCGCCTGGGGCGTCTCCCACGCCTCCCGGTTGATCGGGGTCTGGATCGCCCCGGGAGCGATGGAGTTGACGCG
>DATFUK010000033.1:0-10174 GCA_035260865.1 Candidatus Methylomirabilota bacterium
CGGAGAGGTCGTAGCCGGAGGAGAAGGCGGGGCCGGCGCCGCGCAGGATCGAGACGCGGACCGCGGGATCCGCGTCGGCGGTCCGGAGCGCGTCGAGGATCGCGCCGCGCAGCTCGTTGCTCAGCGCATTGCGCTTTTCCGGGCGGTTCAGGGTGAGCCGGCGGACGCCGGGGCGGGGGTCGTCGGTCAGCAGCACGGGCATGGGGGCTCCTCCTCCTGGGCGAGCGGGGCTAGGCGAGCTGGGCGCGGACCGCGCGCGCGCCCGCGCTGAGGGCGCAGAGCTTGCCGAACGCGGTCTCGCGGGACAGGTACTTCATCCCGCAGTCGGGGGCGAGGATCAGCCGCTCGGCGGGGACGTGGGCGAGCCCGGCGCGGATGCGCGCGGTCACCT
Organism: Candidatus Methylomirabilota bacterium; assembly: GCA_035260865.1. Lineage (GTDB taxonomy): Bacteria > Methylomirabilota > Methylomirabilia > Rokubacteriales > CSP1-6 > CAMLFJ01. Next base: position 392 of record DATFUK010000033.1, read on the forward strand.
GGTCGATCGTCTCCACCGCGGGATCGCCGAGGTCGATCACCCCGAGCATGACCGACTTGCCGGACAGCTCGGCGAGCACGCCCAGGTCGAGCTTGGGCTGGGCCGCCTCGATGGAGATCTGCTGGGCGGTCGTGCCCGCGAGCTGAGGCAGGAACGAGTAGCCGGTGGGCTTCTGGTGCTTCACCACCGCCGCGTAGCCGAAGCAGAGATGGAGCGCGGTGGGCACGGTGAGGCCGGCCAGCGCGCGGTTGATCACCGGGACCGCGTACCGCTTGGCGCCCTCGGGATCGTTGCGCAGCCAGGGCTCGTCGAGCTGGATCACGTCGGCGCCCGCGGCCTGCAGCTCGTGCGCCTCCATGTTCACCGCGGCCGCGAGGTCCATGGCCAGCTCCTCCACGTCGCGGTAGAACTCGTTGCGCGCCTGCTGGGCCATCGTGAAGGGTCCGGGCAGGGTGATCTTGGCCGGGCGGTCGGTGTGGCGGCGGAGGAACTGCATGTCGCGCAGCTCCACCGGGCGGGCCCGGCGCACCCGCGCCACCACGCGCGGGACCTGCGTCTGGTTGCCGTAGCGATCGGTGATGAGGGCGGGCCGGTCCACGTCCACGCCCTCCAGCGCGGTCGCGAAGCGGTTCGAGTAGCTCTCGCGCCGGATCTCGCCGTCGCTGATGATGTCGATGCCGGCCCGCTCCATGTCCCGGATCGCGACGATGGTGGCGTCGTCCTGCGCCTGCTCGAGCAGCGCCTCCGGCACGCGCCACATCGCCTGCATGCGCACCCGCGGGACGCCCTTGGACAGCATGGCCCGGTCGACGAGCCAGTCGGGCTGGGGATAGCTGCCGACCACCGTGGTGGCGAGGATCTGCTGGGTCATGGCCTGGATCTCCTTCGCGTCAGGACTGCCGATAGGCCGCCACCTTCTGCTCCAGGCGGCGGAGGAGGATCTCGTGCATGCCGGTGATGCCGAGGACGAGCACGATGCCCGCGTAGACGCCGGGGCTGTTGAGCAGCGTGCGATGCCGGGTGATCAGGTAGCCGAGGCCGTCGGCCGCGCCCAGCATCTGGGCCACGATGACGCCGACGATCACGAGCGCGCCCCCGAGGCGCAGCGCGGCCACCATGGACGGCAGGCTCGCGGGCAGGGAGACGTACAGGATCTGCTGGGCGCGGGTGGCCCCGAAGGCGCGGGCGGTCTCGGCGAGCGCGGGGCTGAGCGCGGCCACGCCGGCCACCGCGGTGAGCAGGGTCGGGATGAAGGCGTAGATCGAGGCGAAGGCGATCTTCGACTCCGAGCCCAGGCCGAACCACACCATCATCACCGGGTAGAGGACGACCAGCGGCACCGCGTAGGCACTCCGGAGGACCGGCAGCAGCATCCGCCGCGCCGCCGCCGAGGCCCCGATGAGCTGGCCCGCGAGGATGCCGCCGCCGCAGACGATGACGTAGGAGACCGCGATCTCGCCGAAGGTGGTGGGCAGGCTGCCCAGGTACTCGCGCCGGTCGGCGACGAGGGTGCCGAGCGCCTCGGTGAGCGGGGGCACGAACAGGCGCGGGATGACGCCCGCGCGCGGAAGCAGCTCCCAGGCCGCGAGGATGCCCAGGTAGAGCGCGGCCTGGCCGAGGCGCAGGCGGGTCACCGGCGCTCCGCGTGCTTGATGTGCTGCCAGATCCGGTCCTTCAGGATCCCGAAGCGCTCGCTCGAGGTCATCGCGAAGCTGCGCGGGCGCGCCAGGTCGACCGCCACGTCGTCCACCACGCGTCCGGGCCGGGCGCTGAGGACGACCACGCGATCGGCGAGATAGACCGCTTCGTTGAGGCTGTGGGTCACGAACAGCACCGTCTTGCGCGTCTCCGACCAGATGCGGAGCAGCTCGTCGCCCAGCACCATCCGGGTCTGCTCGTCGAGGGAGGCGAAGGGCTCGTCCATCAGCAGGACCGCCGGATTCTGCACGAGCCCGCGCGCGATCGCCACGCGCTGTTTCATGCCCCCCGAGAGCTGGTGCGGCAGCCGGCTCTCGAAGCCGGCGAGACCGGTCAGGGCGAGCATCCGCGCCGCGGCCTCGAGGCGCTCGCCCTTCGGCACCCGGCGGAGCTTGAGCGGGAAGGCCACGTTGTCGATCGCGGAGAGCCAGGGCAGGAGGTTGGCCTCCTGGAAGATCACCCCGACCTTGCGGGGCATCGGGGCGGTGATCGGCTCGCCGTCGCAGAGGACCGCGCCGCTCGAGGGCGCGCGCAGGCCCGCGACGAGCGAGAGCAGGGTCGACTTGCCGCATCCGCTGGGGCCGACCACCGAGACAAATTGCCCATCCGGGATGTCGAGGTCGATCGCGTCCAGGGCGAGCACGCCGGCCCCGTCCGCGCCGAAGCGCTGCGACACCCCGCGGATCGCGGCCAGGGGGCGGGTCACGACCGCTGCCGCCATGCGCCGAGGCGGGTCTCCACCAGACGCAGCGCCTCGTTGACCGCCACCGCGGCCACCGCCACCAGCACGAGCGCGGCGTAGAGCTGGGGCATCTGGAGGTTCTCGCCCCACGCCGCGATGCGATAGCCGATGCCGTCGCGCGCGCCGTAGATCTCGCACAGGAGCACCGCGGTGATGTTGAAGACCATGCCGAGCCGCGCCGACTCCAGCAGGATCGGCGCCATCGCGGGGAGGTAGATCTCCCGGATGATCTGGAGCCGGGTCGCCCCGTACACCCGGCTCACCGTGACCAGCTCGTGCGGCACCGACTGCACCGCCGCGATACCGCCCATGATCAGCACGAAGATGGTGGTGAAGACCCCGAAGGCGATCTTCTGCGGGATGCTCACCCCGAAGACCAGGATGAAGACGGGCAGGAAGATCGACTTGGGCACCCCGAACAGGAAGTTGACGAGGGGCCGGAGAAGGCCGCCCAGGCCCGGCACCTCGGCGAGGGTGAAGCCGATGAGGAGCCCCACCGGCACCGCGATCACGAAGGCGGCGAGCGCTTCCCACGCGGTGACCCCGAGGCTCTGCAGCACCTCGGGGCGCCGGAGGAGCCGGCCCAGCGCCTCCAGGATCGTGCTCGGTGCGGGCGCGAGGCTCGCGTCGAGCCGTCCCAGGCGGGCCAGCGCCTCCCACAGGCCCAGGAGGCCGAGGACGCCGGCGGCGACGATGAACCGCTCGTGCCGGCGCATCGTCCGTCGCTACGGCTTGGTCGGGCTGATCGGCATGTTCATGAAGACCTCGGCGGCCGGCGCCATGTCCTTCACCCCGCTCGCGGCGGCCAGGTCCATGGCCTTCTGCACGGAGGCGAGCGTCATCTTTCCATCCTGGGAGAGCCGGAGGAAGGTCTTCTCGTACTCCATCTTGGCGATCTCCATCGGCAGCTCGTTGTTGCTCGCGATGGTCTTGATCGCGTAGTCGGGATTGTTGCGCATGTACTCGAGCGCGCCGTAGAGCGCGTTGAGCCCCTTCTGGATGAAGGGGCGCCGCTCGGTCAGGTTCTTCTCGGTCGCGGCCCACCCCCCGATGAGGTTCGGCGGCATCGCGGTGGCGAAGTCCATCAGCACGCGCACCTTGCCTTCCGAGACGACCTGGTAGCTGAGCGGGGAGTAGATCACCGCGGCGGCCAGGTTGTCGTTGAGCAGGTTCGGGACGAGCCCGCCCCCGCCCACCGGCACCCGCTGGAAGGTGACCTTGTGCTCGCTCTGGCCCCACAGGGCGAGCGTGTCGGTGCCGGAGCCGGCCGAGGTGATGCCGACCTTCTTGCCGTCCAGCTCCTTCGCCGACTTGATCGGGGAGGCGGTCTTCACCCCGAGGATCCAGCCCGACCACTCGTCGCCGTTACCACCGACGATCTTGGTGAGCACGCCGCGCTTGCGGGAGGTGGCGACCAGCGGGACGGCGACCGGGCCGAGGTCGGCCGAGTTCGCGGCGAGCGCCTCGAAGGTCTCGCCGCCGCCGCGGTAGATGGTGATCTCCGGCCGGAGGCCTTCCTTCTCGAACAGCCCCTTCTCCTTCGCCACGGTGGCGAGGATGGTGGGGAAATAGGTCTTGGTGGGGCAGGCGATGCGGATCGTTTCCTGGGCCGCGGCGCCGGTGGGAAGGAAGAGCAGCGCGCCGATCGTCGCCAGCAGCGCCAGGCGAGCCGTGAGCTTCGTTGCCATGGAGTCCTCCTGGGAGATCGCAACTCGCCGGGCATCCTAGCACGGTTGAACGGGCCCGGTGGCCGGGGGCCGGTTGACCGGCCCCGCCCGCGGCGGTAGATTCGCGCGGGTACCCGAGGAGGCCACATGGACGCAGGCGCGGCGATCTTCTTCACCGACTACTCGATCGGCCCGGCGGCGCTCGGCCGGGCCCTGGAGGAGCGCGGGCTCGGCTCGCTGTGGGCGCCGGAGCACTCCCACATCCCGCTCTCGCGCGTCTCCGCGTTCCCGCAGGGCGGCGACCTGCCCAAGAAGTACTACGACGTGATGGACCCGTTCGTCACGCTCGCCGCGGCCGCCGCGGTCACCGCGAAGCTCCAGGTCGCCACCGGGGTGTGTCTGGTAGTCCAGCGCGATCCGATCCAGACCGCCAAGGCGGTGGCGACCCTCGACCAGGTCTCGGGCGGGCGCTTCCTCTTCGGGATCGGCGCGGGCTGGAACGCGGAGGAGATGGCCGACCACGGCACCGAGTTCAAGTCGCGCTTCAAGGTGATGCAGGAGCGCGTCGAGGCGATGCGGGCCATCTGGACGAAGTCGAAGCCCGAGTACACCGGCCTATTCGTGAAGTTCCCGCCCATGATGACCTGGCCCAAGCCGGTGCAGAAGCCGCATCCGCCGGTGCTGGTCGGCGGCGCCTTCCCCTACGGGGCGCGCCGGGCCATCGCCTACGGCGACGGGTGGGTGCCGCACGCGCGCCGGCCCGCCTACGGCGACGTGCTCACCAAGCTGCCCGAGTTCCGCAAGATGGTCGTCGAGGCCGGGCGCGATCCGGCCACCCTGCCCATCACCGTCTTCGGGGTGGCCGAGGACGCCGACCTCATCAAGCGCTACCGCGACGCGGGCGTGGCGCGGCTCATCTTCAACCTTCCGCCCGCGAAGGCCGACGAGGTGCTCCCCGTGCTCGATCGCTGCGCAGCGCTCATGCGGCAGGTGCAGTCCTGATGGCCACCCACAAGCCCGCCTTCAAGCAGATCGCCTCGGGGCTGCGCTTTCCCGAGGGCCCGGTGGCCATGGCGGACGGCTCCGTCATCCTGGTGGAGATCGAGCGCCGCACGCTCTCGCGCGTGACGCCGGACGGGAAGATCCACGTGGTCGCCACGCTCGGGGGCGGCCCGAACGGCGCCGCGATGGGTCCCGGCGGCAAGATCTACGTGACCAACAACGGCGGCCTCAAGTTCCTGGAGCGGCCGGGCAAGCTCTTCCCGATAGCCCAGGCCGACGACTACGTGACCGGCAGCATCCAGATCGTGGATCCGGAGACCGGCAAGTTCGAGACCCTCTACGACCGCTGCGAGGGTCAGCGGCTCCGCGGCCCGAACGATCTCGTGTTCGACGGCGCGGGCGGTTTCTGGTTCACCGACCTCGGCAAGACGCGCGAGCGCGACAGCGACCGCGGCGTCGTCTACTACGCCAAGGCCGACGGGTCATTGATCCGCGAGGCCATCTTCCCGCTCGAGCGCCCGAACGGCATCGGGCTCTCGCCCGACGAGCGGACGCTCTACGTGGTCGAGACGCCGACCGCGCGCTGCTGGTCCTTCAAGCTCTCCGGACCCGGAGAGATCGAGTCGGCGAACGGCCCCTACCGCGGCGAGAAGGGCACGGTGATCGCCGGGCTCGGCGGCTACCAGATGTTCGATTCGCTCGCGGTGGACGGGGAGGGCCACGTCTGCGTGGCCACCCTGATCACCGGGGCGGTGAGCGACATCTGGCCCGACGGCAGCCGGGTGGACCAGTACACCCTGCCCGACATGATGGTCACCAACGTCTGTTTCGGCGGCAAGGACCTGCGCACCGCGTACGCCACCCTCTCCATGGGCGGCACCCTCGTCTCCTTCGAGTGGCCGCGCCCGGGACTCCCGCTGCGCCATCTCAACCGCTGATGCAGGTCGGGGTCTGGATCCCGAACTGCCGGCATCTGGCCACGCCGGCGATCATCCGGCACACCGCGGTCCGCGCCGAGCAGCTCGGCTACGACTCGGTCTGGGTCAGCGATCACGTGGTGGTGCCCGACGCCAACGTGGACCGCATCGGCGCCGGCATCTACGACCCGCTGGTGACGCTGGCGGTGGCGGCGGGAGCGACGAGCCGGGTGCGGCTCGGCACCACCGTGCTCATCATCCCGTACCGCAACCCGGTGGTCACCGCCAAGATGGTCTCGACCCTCGACGCGCTCTCCGGCGGGCGGGTCGTGCTGGGTGTCGGCGCGGGCTGGCTGGCCGAGGAGAGCGCCGCGCTCGGGGTGCCGTTCGCGGAGCGCGGCCCGATGACCGACGAGTACCTGGCCGCGATGCGGGAGCTCTGGACGAGCCCGTCACCCTCCTTCGCGGGCAAGTACACCCAGTTCAGCGGCCTGCAGTTCGAGCCCAAGCCGGTGCAGAAGCCGCACCCGCCGATCTGGGTCGGCGGCCACGGCCGCGCGTCGCTCCGGCGCGCCGCCGAGATCGGAGCCGCGTGGCATCCGATCAACCGCTCTGCGGCGGAGCTGCGCGACGGCCGCGCGGAGCTGGCGCGGCTCTGCCAGGCCCGCGGCCGCGCGGTGCCGCCCCCGATCGCGCTGCGCAACGACCTCTGCGTGCTGCGGCCCGGCCGGCCCGCCGGCACCTCCGTCCGCGGCGGCAGCGTGCTGGTGGGGGACCCCGCCGCACTGGTCGAGCGCCTCACCGAATTGCGCGAGGCGGGGGTCGAGCATCTCGTGATCGAGTTCCTGGCCGCGGACGGGCCCGAGCTCGACGAGCAGATGGCGCTCTTCGCCGAGCGCATCCGGCCCAAGCTCGCTTGACCGCGCCCCGGATGGCGGTCCATCGGGCCGGCCGCGGACCGGCCCTCGTCCTCTTCCACGGCGGCATGGGCTCGTGGAAGCACTGGATCCGCAACGTGGAGCCGCTGGCCGAGCGCTTCACGGTGCACGCGCTGGACCACCCGTCCTATGGCGATTCGGCGTCGGTTCCGCGCGAGACCACCGGTCCGCAGTACCTCGACCTCGTCCACGCGCTGATCCTCGAGCTGCTGCCCGGCGAGGCTCCGCTGCGCTTCGCCGGCTTCTCGTTCGGGGCGGCGATCGCGGCCAGCATGGCGCGCCGCCTCGGGCCGCGCGTCACGCATCTCGCCCTGATCTCGCCCGGCGGGTTCCCGATGCGGAAGTTCGGCGAGCGGCCGATTCGCAGCTACAAGGAGGGGGCCGGCGACGATCGGCTCTTCCGCGAGATCTGCCGCCACAACCTGCTCGTGAACATGCTGAGCGATCCCGCGAGCGTCTCCGAGGACACGGTGGACATCCAGGTGGACCTGGTGCGCCGGACCCGCTTCGACAGCCGGAAGGTCAGCGGCGGCGGCACGCTGCTGGGCGATCTCGCGGAGGTGGCGCGGCGCGGCGGCCGGATCCGCCTGCTGTGGGGTGAGCGGGACGACTCCGCGTTCCGGCCCGCGACGCTGCTCATCGGCGAGGTCCAGGCCGCGGTCCCGGGTCTCGACCTGCATCGCGTCCCGAAGGCCGGCCACTGGTCGGCCTACGAGAACGCGCCCGAGGTGAACCGGCTGCTGCTGGAGTTCTTCGGCGGCGGCATAGAGGAGAAACGACCATGAGCTCGATCCGCAAACCGGTCGCCGTCGTCGTGGGCGCGACCTCCAAGTGGCAGGCGGATGGCCGCAATACCCGGCTCGCGCACGGCAAGGCGATCGACGACCGCGATCTGCCCGTCGGGGTGCGCTGGGGCGTCGGCGGCGCCATCGCCCAGAAGTTCGCCCGGGAGGGCTTCATGGTCGTGCTGACGACCCGTCACGCCGCCAATGCCGCGGCGATGGATCAGGCCATCCGCGCGCAGGGCGGCGCGAGCATGATCGTCGAGCTGGACCTGGTGTCGGAGGCGTCCATCTCGAAGGCGTTCGCCACGATTCGCGAGCAGGTGGGCGACCCGGACGTCCTGGTGTACAACGCGGGCTACCTCGAGGGGCGTGACCTGCCGCCCGACAAGGAGCTGCTGGAGCACGTCCCGGTCGAGATCCTCGAGACCGCCCAGCACATCGCGATCCGGGGCCCGTTCCTGGTCGCCAAGGAGGTGCTCCCCGCCATGCGCAAGCGCGGCGCCGGCTCCTTCCTCATCTCGAACAACTCGTCGTCGTTGCGGGGGCGCAAGCGGCTCACCGGGCAGTCGCTCTACTACCCGCGCGTGATGATGCGCACGCTCGCGCAGGTCCTCACCGAGGAGTATTCCGAGCACGGCGTGCACGTGGCCAACGTGGTGATCGACGGCCTCATCGATTCGCCGGGGACCCGGGCCCTGCCGCGGGCCCAGAAGCAGCCGGAGATCGTCATGAACCCGGTGAAGATCGCGGAGGCGTTCTACTACCTCCACACCCAGGACCGGTCCTGCTGGACCCACGAGCTGCAGCTGACCCCGTTCTCGACGAAGCCGAGCTTCTGATTCCTCGGATGGGATATAGTCCAGAGGACATGCGCTCCGACCGGAAGGTCTTCTACGGCTGGTGGGTCGTGGGAGCTTTCTCGGTCACCACGTTCATGTCGACCGGCGTGCGTCACGCGGTCGGGCCCTTCCTGAAGCCGATCGTGGCCGACCTCGGCCTCGACCGCGCCAGCTTCTCGGCGGTCATCGCGCTGAGCCTCTTCCTCTACGGCGTCTTCATGCCGCTCGCGGGCATGGCGCTCGACCGCTTCAGCGTCCGGGTGGTCACCACCGCGGGCACCCTGCTGCTGGTGGCCTCGCTCGTGCTCACCGCGTACGTGCGGACCTTCTGGGAGTTCGCCGCGGTCTACGGCGTCCTGGTGCCCCTCGGGCTGGCCGGCACCGGCCCGGTGATCGCCTCGGGGGTCGTCGCGCGCTGGTTCAGCCGCCGGCGCGGCACCGCGCTCTCGGTGCTCGGCAGCGCGTCGATGACGGGAATGAGCCTGCTCGTGCCCGCGGTGACGTGGCTGATCCTCACCGCCGGGTGGCGTTACACCTACGTGGTGATCGCGGGGCTCGTCCTCGCGATCTCCCTGCCGCTCTGCCTCTGGGTGATGCGCGACTCGCCGGAGTCCATCGGGCTGACCGCCGACGGCGCGCCGCCCCTGCCCGGGGCGCCTCCCGCGTCGACCGAGCGCGTGACCGCGGGCGAGGCGCTCCGCACGCTCGCCTTCTGGCAGCTCGCCGGCTCGTTCTTCACCTGCGGCTTCTCGATGAGCCTGCTCTCCTCGCACGGCATCCCGATGCTCACCGACCACGGCTACACCCCGATGGCCGCCTCGTGGGCCATGGGTGTGCTCGGGGGCTCGAGCATCGGCTTCACGATCATGCTCGGCGCGCTGTCCGACCGCTTCGGGCGCCGGCCGGTGCTGGCCTCGATCTACGCGGGCCGCATCTTCATCTTCACCGGGCTCTTCCTCATCCGCGACAACCCGGGTGCGCTCATGATCGTCGCGGTCCTGGGCGGGATCACCCTGGCGGGGACCGGCTCGATGACCTCGGCGCTCACCGCCGACATCTACGGCCGCTTCTCGGTCAGCTCGGTCTTCGGCCTGATCTTCCTGGTGCACCAGACCGGCTCGGCGCTCGGCTCGTGGCTGGCCGGCGCGCTGTTCGAGGCCACCGGCGGTTACGGGCCGGCCTACGCGCTGGCCTG
>DATFUK010000034.1:0-3427 GCA_035260865.1 Candidatus Methylomirabilota bacterium
AAGGTCCGCGAGACCAGCGCGCCGCCGAACGAGCGATTGGCGAGGTGACCGCCGTACTCGCGGGCGAAGGGCACGCCCTGGGCCACCGCGTGGTCGATGATGCGGGTGGAGAGCTCGGCCAGCCGGTACACGTTGGCCTCGCGCGACCGAAAGTCCCCGCCTTCCAGGGTGTCGTGGAAGAGCCGCTCCACGCTGTCGCCGTCGTTCTGGTAGTTCTTGGCCGCGTTGATCCCGCCCTGCGCGGCCACGCTGTGGGCCCGGCGGGGCGAGTCGTGGAACACGAGGCAGCGCACGCGATAGCCCAGCTCGGACAGGGTGGCCGCCGCGGAGGCGCCCGCCAGGCCCGCGCCCACCACGAGGACGGAGTGGAGGCGGCGACGGGTGGGGCCGACCAGCGCGAGCGCGTCCCGATAGCGCGCCCAGCGCGTGGCGAGGGGGCCGGACGGGGCGCGCGAGGAGAGCGCCGGCGTCATCGCAGCCATCCCGCGAGCACCGCGAGGGGCACCGAGGCGAATCCGACCGTCACCGCGGCCGAGACCAGGGCCACGACGGGACGCCCCCGCCGGGCCGCGCCCTCGGGCCAGACCCCGAGGCTGCGCACCGCGGCCCAGAGGCCGTGGAAGAGGTGGAGGCCGAGCAGGACCGCCGCGGCCGCGTAGATCGATGCGACCCAGGCGGGCCGCAAGCCCCGCACCACGTTGTCGTAGACGTGGCCGGGGAGAAAGCCCGGATGGAAGAGCCCGACGGTGAGGTGCAATAGATGGTAGACGACGAAGGCGAGGAGCAGCGCGCCGCCTGCCCGCATGGTCCGCGCGGCCACGGTGGACGCGCGCCGGGCCGGGGCCTGGTGCCGGGGCCGGGCGGCCCGCCCCGCGCGGGCGAGCGAGACCACCCCCGCCACGTGCACGACGGCCGCGACGCCGAGGCCGATGCGCACCGCCCAGAGCGCCCCCGGCGTCCGCCGGAGCGTCGCCGCGTAGCCGTCCGCCGCGGCGGGGCCGGAGAAGAGCGTGAGGTTGCCCGCCACGTGCAGGACCACCCAGAGCCAGAGCAGGAGGCCGGAGGCCGCCACCAGCGCCTTGCGTCCCACCGTCGATCGCCAGAGCCTCGCGAGCGTGTCCATGGCCGCAGTCTGGGCCCCGGCCTTTCATAAGTCACATGCATTCGCCTTTGACGGCGAATAAGCGTAACTTATCAATCGATGCACCTGGAGACCCTTAAGACCTTCTGCGACCTGGTGGAGACGGGCAGCCTCTCGCGGGCGGCCCGGCTGAACCTGGTCTCGCAGTCCGCGGTGAGCCAGCAGCTCCGCGCGCTCGAGCGGCGCTACGGGCGGCGGCTGATCGAGCGCGCGCCGCGCATCGGGGCGCGCGCCACCGACGCGGGCCGGCTCCTCTACGACGAGGTGAAGCCGCTGCTCGAGCGGATGGGCGCCCTCGAGCAGCGGCTGCGCGCGCGTCCGGACGTGGTGACCGGGACGGTGCGGGTGGCCGCCGTCTACAGCGTGGGGCTCCACACCTTGCCCCCCGCCATCAAGCGCTGCCTGGCCGACCATCCCGAGGTCAACGTGCGGCTCTCGTACCGGCGCACCAACGAGGTGTACGCGGCCTGCCTGGACGGCGAGGTCGATCTCGGCATCGTGGCGGTGCCGACGCGCCGGCCCCAGCTCGTGGTGGTGCCGCTGGGCCACGACGAGCTGGTGATCGCGGCGCCGCCCACCCATCCCATCGCGCGCCGCGCGCGCTGCCCGCTCGCCGCCCTCGACGGGCAGCCCTTCATCGGCTTCGACCGGGACATTCCCACCCGCCGTCTGGTGGACGGCCTGCTGCGTCGTCACCGCGTGCGGGTCAGCTACACCATGGAGCTCGACAACATCGAGACCATCAAGCGGTCGGTGGAGGCGGGTCTCGGCCTCTCGCTCCTGCCCGCGCCCACCCTGGTCGCGGAGGTGCGCGCGCGCACCCTGGTGGCCCGCCCGCCCGCCGAGGGGCCCTTTCACCGGCCCATCGGCGTGATCCACCGGCGGACGCGCGAGCTGTCGGCGGCGGGCCGCACCTTCCTCGATCTGCTCTCCGCCGAGCTCACCCCGGTCCGGCGGCGCTAGTGGGGATTGCCGGTCAGGGGTGGGGCCCCCACGGGGCGGCGGTCAGCAGCTTGACCTCCTGGGAGGCGAGCAGGGGCCGGAACTTCACCGCGAAGCCCTCGACGAAGTCCTTGTTGGTGGAGACCGAGGCCCAGTGCCGGCGACGGTCGGCGTCGTCGTCGAATTTCCAGAGGTGGACGAGCTGGTTGACCATGCCGGTGTCGGCCTGGAAGTAGCCGATCAGCTTCTTGTCCTGGCCGCCCTTCTGGAGCGCCGGATAGCCGAGCTCGGTGTACAGCTTGACCGCCTCGCCCATCTTGCCGACGTGCAGCGTGTAGGTGCGCATCTCGTAGACCGTCATGTGGTTCTCCTCGGCGGTTGGGGGGTCAGGGCTCGTCGGGGGAGGTGATGCCCACGAACTCGTTCAGGACGTCGGCCTGAAGGAGCTCGGCGGGAGGAAGCTCGCGCAGGATGGTGCCCTTCTGGATGAGCAGGACCCGCTTCGACAGGGCGGCGATGAACTCGAGATTCTGCTCGACGAGGAGGATCGTGAGCCCCTGCGTCTGGTGAAGGTGCTGCAGGACCACCACCAGCTCCTCGATGATCGACGGCTGGATTCCCTCGGTCGGCTCGTCGAAGAGGATGAGCTTGGGGTTGCCCGCGAGACACCGGGCGATCGCCAGGAGCTGCTGCTCTCCGCCGCTCAGCGCTCCCCCGCGCCGGTCCAGGAGGGGAGTCAGGCGAGGAAACGTCTCGAGAATCGAGTCGATCCGCTCCTCGGCCCCGCGGCCCGCGAAGCCCATCCGCAGGTTGTCGCGAACGCTGAGTCCGGGGAAGATGTCCCGGCCCTGGGGAACGTATCCGAGCCCGCGCCGGGCCCGCGCGTACGAGGGCTCGTGGGTGACGTCCGCGCCGTCGAAGACGACGCGGCCCCGCCGCGCGGGCACGAAGCCCATGAGCGTCTTGAGCAGCGTCGTCTTGCCCATTCCGTTGTGCCCGAGGACCCCGACGAACTCCCCGGAGGCGACGTCCAGCTGCACGCCGTTGAGAATGGGGATGCGGCCGTACTGGGCATGGAGGTCGGTGACACTCAGCAACATCGCTCAGCGCCCGCCGTGCTTGCCGAGGTAGACGTCCCGCACCGTACTGTCCTTGAGGATCCGGTCCATGCTGTCCTCGAGCAGGACCGCCCCCTGATGCATGACGGTGACGGTCCGCGCGATCATCTTGACGAACTGCATGTCGTGCTCGACCACGATGAGGGCGTGGGTGCGGTTGATGTCGCGGACCAGCTCGGCGGTGCGCGCGACCTCGTCGTGCGTCATGCCCGCGGCGGGCTCGTCG
>DATFUK010000035.1:0-5012 GCA_035260865.1 Candidatus Methylomirabilota bacterium
CCAGGGCCTGGATGCCGGACAGATACACGCGTCCGCGCTCCTGGGTGTACTTGGCCTCGAGCGAGAACTCTCCGGTCGGTGTGGTCATGAGCTCCCCTTGTGGGGTGGCGACGTTAGACATCGAACGACGGCCATATAGTAGTCGGGAAAGGCATTTCTCGCAATAGTAGGCGGACGAGCGTTCACTTCTTTAAGCCCTCCATATGCGGGGGCCCAGACATGGCCCCCGCACTCCCCCTAGTCCGCGGACGACCGTTCCGGCGCTCGGACCTGCCGGACTACTTGCGCAGGAGCGGTTGCAGGTACGGCCACATGTGCTCGACCACGAGCGCGTAGCCTTCCGCGGTCGGATGGATGCCGTCGGACTGGTTGAGGCGCGGGGCGGCGCCGACGCCGTCCAGAAAGAACGGCAGATACGGCGCGTTGCGAACGCGCGCCACCTCGCTGAAGAGCCGGTAGAACTGGTCGGCGTAGGGCGTGCCATAGTTCGGAGGCAGCCGCATGCCGGCCACGAGGACGCGGGCCCCCGCCTCCTGGAAGCGCGTCACGATCTGCTCGAGGTTGGCGCGCACCGAGGCGAGATCCTGCCCGCGAAGCGCGTCGTTGACCCCCAGCTCCAGGATCACGATGTCCGGCTTGAGGCGGAGCGCCCAGTCCACGCGCCGCAAGCCACCGGCGGTGGTATCGCCGGACACGCCGGCGTTGACCACCTTGTAGTCGTAGCCCTCGCGTCGCAGCCGCTCGCCGAGCCGCGCCGGGTAGGTCTGGGCCACCGGCACCCCGAGGCCGGCGGTGAGGCTATCACCGAAGGCGACGATGACCCGCTCCGAGGCCGCCGCGGGGGCCGCGTGCGCGGCGAGCTGCAGCACCAGCACGATCAGCGAGACGAGCCCGCGCATGTCGCTAAGTGTAGTATGGGCGCCGAGCGCTGAGCTCCCGCGCGGAAGGAATACGTGCGTACGACCCGGACCGCGGCGATCCTCCTCCTGCTCCTGCTGGGCGCCGCTCGGGCGCCGGCCCCGGCCGCCGCGCTTGGTCCCGAGCAGCTCGGGCTGATCGTCAACACCGCGGACCCCTACAGCGTGGAGATCGGCGCGTACTATGTCCGCCGGCGCGGCATCCCGGCCGGCAACGTGGTGTTCGTCACGTTGCCGGTTGGCCGGGACGAGATCGGCCGACAGGAATTCGAGGCCGCCAAGGCGGCGGCGGATGCCCGCCTGCCCGCGACCGTCCAGGCCCTGGTGCTGGCCTGGACCACCCCCTTCCGGGTGGAGTGCCTGTCGATCACCGCCGCATTCGCGTTCGGCTTCGACCCCGCCTTCTGTGCCGAGGGCTGCCGCCCCACCCGGCGAAGCCCCTACTTCAACTCGTCGAGCGCGGCCCCGTTCACCGACTTGAAGCTACGCCCCACCATGCTGCTGGCGGGCCAGCGGGTGGAGGACGGCCGGGCCCTGATCGACCGCGGCGTCGCGGCCGACGCCACCTTCCCGGACGGGACCGCCTACCTGCTCTCCACCTCGGACCGCGCCCGGAACACGCGCGCGGCCGGCTACGCGCTGCTCGACGCGATGAGGCCGCGCGTGCGGGTGGAACGGCTCGAGGCGGACGAGATCCGGGATCGACGCGACGTGATGTTCTACTTCACCGGGCTCGCGGCGGTCGCGGGGCTCGAGACCCTCCGCTTCCGGCCCGGCGCCATCGCCGACCACCTCACCTCGAGCGGCGGCGTGCTGACCGGCCACTCCCAGATGAGCGTGCTCCGGTGGCTCGAGGCGGGCGCGACCGCCAGCTACGGGGCGGTGACCGAGCCCTGCAACTTCACCTCGAAGTTCCCGTACCCCGCCCTCGCCATCGCGCGGTACACGCGCGGCGAGACCTTGCTCGAGGCGTACTGGAAGAGCGTGGCCATGCCCGGCCAGGGCGTCTTCGTGGGCGAGCCCCTCGCCGCGCCGTTCCGCGCCCGCTAGGGCACCGCGCCGGTCCGTGTAGTATGGACGGGACCATGATCAGCGTGCGCGGGCTCTCCATGCGTCTCGCGAGCGGTGGCCGGGGGGTGGACGTGCTCACCGACGTCTCGCTCGACGTGCCCGCCGGCCAGTTCCTCGCCATCGCGGGCCCCTCGGGCAGCGGCAAGTCCACGCTGCTGGGGCTCATTGCCGGACTCGACCAGCCGACCGCGGGCCGGATCGAGGTGGCGGGCGTGGAGATCACCGCGCTCGACGACGACCGCCTCGCGCGCTTCCGGCGCGACCACGTGGGCTACGTGTTCCAGTCCTTCCACCTGCTCCCCACGCTCACCGCGCAGGAGAACGTGGCGGTGCCGCTCGAGCTGACCGGCGAGGCCGGCGCGGCGGCGCGGGCGGCCGCGCTGCTCGCCGAGGTCGGCCTGGCCGAGCGCGCGCACCATTACCCGGTGCAGCTCTCGGGCGGCGAGCAGCAGCGCGTCGCGGTCGCCCGCGCGATGGCGCGACGGCCCGCGCTCCTCCTGGCCGACGAGCCGACCGGCAATCTCGACTCGGCCACCGGCAAGCAGATCATCGAGCTGCTGGTGGGCCTGAACCGGCGACTCGGCAGCACGCTCGTGCTGGTGACCCACGACACCGCGCTGGCCGCCCACGCCGACCGCGTGGTCACGCTGCGCGACGGCCGCATCGTGAGCGACGAGTGAGCCGCTTCGTCTTCCGGCTCGCGTGGCGGGAGACGCGGGGGGCGTGGCGGCACTTCGGCTACTTCTTCGCCTGCATCACCCTGGGGGTCAGCGCCCTGGTCGGAGTGGGCAGCTTCGCGGACAGCCTGGAGCGCACGGTCGCCCGCTCGGCCAAGTCGCTGATGGGCGGCGACGTGGAGATCCGGGGCACCCAGCCCCCGCCCGACGCGGCCGCGCCCATGATCGCGCCCATCATCGCGGACGTCGCGACCACGCGCGTGCGCGAGCTGGTGGCCATGGCGCAGGCGGCGGGCCCATCGCAGAGCCACATCGTCGAGCTCAAGGCGGTCGAGCCCGGCTATCCCTTCTACGGCGCGCTGGTGACCGAGCCGGCGCGCCCCCTCGACACGCTGATCGGCGGCGGTCGCGCGCTCGTGCACGACTCGCTTCTCTCCCGGCTCGGCCTCCGGGTCGGCGACCGCTTCCGGGTGGGCGATCTCGAGCTCACCATCGCCGGGGTGATCCTCAAGGAGCCGGACCGCGCGGTCGGCGTCTTCTCCCTCGGCCCGCGGGTGCTGATCGCCGGCCCGGATCTCGACCGCACCGGGCTGATCCGCCCCGGCAGCCGCGTCCGCTACCGCACGCTCGTGCGCCTGCCCGAGGGCCGCGACGCCCAGGCCTTCCGCGACCAGCTCGCAGCGTCGCTGCCCGCCGCCCAGCGCGTGGCGACCTACGCCCAGGCCCAGCCCGGCCTGCGACGGTTCTGGGACCAGCTCACGATGTACCTGGGGCTGACCGGCCTCGTGGCGCTGATGGTGGGCGGCATCGGCGTCGCGGTGAGCGTGAACGCCTTCGTGCGGCAGAAGCTCGCCTCGATCGCGATCCTGAAGGCGCTCGGCGCGGGCTGGCGGCCGCTGCTCGCCGCGTACCTGCTGCAGACCGCCCTGCTCGGGCTGGGCGGCAGCGCGCTCGGCGCGCTCCTGGGCAGCGCGGTCCAGCCGCTGCTCGCGCCCGCGCTCACCCGCCTCCTGCCGATCGAGCTGACGCTCTCCTTCTCGCTCCGCGCGGTGCTGAGCGGGCTCCTGATGGGCGTGGGCGTGACCCTCCTCTATTCGCTCTGGCCGCTGCTGCAGATCCGCCACGTCCGCCCGACCCTGATCCTCCGCATGGACGTCGAGCCGCGGCTGCGCGGGCGCCGGCCGTGGGCCACCGCGCTCCCGCTCGCGGCCGGTCTCGCCGCGCTCGCCCTCTGGCAGGCCGGCTCGTGGAAGATCGGCGCGCTGTTCGCGGGCGGCCTCGCCGCCGCCCTGATCCTCCTCGCCGCGGGCGCCCGGCTCGTGATCGCGCTCGCCCGCCGCGTGCGCTGGCGGTCGCCGGCCTGGCGGCAGGGCGCGGCCAACCTGCACCGCCCGGGCAGCCACGCGGGCCCGGTGCTCGTCTCGCTCGGCCTGGCCGTGATGCTGATCGTCTCGATCGCCCTGCTCGACCGGAGCCTGCGCCACGTGGACTGGCGCTCGCTCACCTCCAACTTCTTCGTGATCTTCTCCCCGGGCGGGCTGGACGGGGCGCCGAGCACGTTCATCGCCACGGTGGGCGCGCGGCCCGAGCAGGAGGGCCGGCTGCAGTCCGCGGTGGTGGCCGCGTTCCCGAACGTCACCGCGATCCCCATCCGCGAGGTGCTCGAGCGCGTCGGCGCCATGCTCGACCAGATCGCGCTCGCGGTGCGGCTGGTGGCCGCCTTCAGCATCGGGGCCGGGCTCATCGTGATGGCGGGCGCGCTCGCGATCACCCGGCAGCAGCGGCTCTACCAGTCGGTGATCCTGAAGGCCCTCGGCGCCACCCGTGGCTTCGTCTCCCGGGTGTTCGCGGTGGAGTACGCGCTGCTCGGGGCGGCCGCCGGCGTGGCGGGCAGCACGCTCGCCGCGCTGCTGGCCTGGGCGGTGCTCCGCTTCGCGCTCGAGGTGCCGTGGCGCTGGGCGCCCGGCACCCTGCTGGGTGGCGTGGCCACCGCCACCGCGCTCGCGCTGCTGGTGGGCTTCCTCGGGACGCGGCGCCTGCTCGGCCGCCGCCCGCTCGGCGTGCTCCGAAGCGAGTGACGTTGCTCGAGCGGCTGCGCGCGCTCTACCCGGAGGCTTCCGGCCGGAGCCTCAAGCAGTGGCTCGAGGCGGGACGCGTGGAGGTCAACGGGCGACCCGCCCGCGACGGCCGGCTCGCGCTCGCGCCCGACGACACCGTCGCGCTCGCCGCGCGCCGGGCCGCGCCCTTCCCGCGCGGCCTCTCGCTCGTGCACGAGGACGACGCACTCCTCGTCGTGGTCAAGCCGTCCGGCCTCCTCACGATCGCCACCGATCGCGAGCGCGATCGC
>DATFUK010000036.1:0-4657 GCA_035260865.1 Candidatus Methylomirabilota bacterium
GCCAAGAAGGGCGTGCCCGCCGATCCGGTCAAGATCGGGGTGGTCGCCATCCGGGCCGGCATCGCGGCGCCGGTGGGGACCGCCGGGCTCCGCGGCACCGAGTGGTGGGCCGAGCGGGTGAACAAGGCGGGGGGCATCCTCGGCCGCAAGGTCGAGCTGGTGGTGGAGGAGGAATCCACGCCCAAGGACACCGTCGAACGCTACCGCAAGCTCATCCTGCAGGACAAGTGCGAGGTCGTGCTGGGGGGCATCTCCACCGGCGTGACGCTCGCCCTCGCCCCGGTGGCCGAGGACCTGGCCACCCCGTGGCTCTCCTGGGACGGCACCACCCAGAAGGGCGTGGAGGAGACCATGCCCAATCCCAAGTGGGCCTTCCGCAGCGTGGACAACGAGGTCGAGGCGATCGTGGCGGGCCAGCTCACCCCCAAGTACTTCAAGGGCGTCAAGACGGTGGCGGGCATCGGCAACGACTACTCCTACGGCCACGACTGCTGTGAGACCTACCAGGCGGTGCTCAAGCGCTACATCCCGGACGTGAAGTTCGTGCTCGAGCTGTTCCCCAAGCTCGGGGTCACCGACTTCACCTCGCACATCGCGGCGATCCAGCAGTCGAAGGCCGATCTCCTGATGTGCTCGTTCTGGTCGGGCGACGCCACCATCATCATGAAGCAGGCGGCCGCGGTCGGCCTCTTCAAGACCATGAAGGGCGTGTTCACCACCGCGGGCGGCGTGCACGACTCGCTCAAGAAGGAGTTCACCCCCGAGGGGCTGCTGCTCGGCTACAACTCGATGTACTTCGAGGACCCCAAGGGCAGCGCGCTGCTCAAGCAGTTCAGCCGCGAGTACAAGGCCAAGTACAACGAGTACCCGCCCTACGAGTGCGACCACGCCTACTTCAACATCGAGTCCTACCGGGCCGCGGTGGAGAAGGCCTACGCGACCACCAAGAAGTGGCCGAGCAAAGCCGAAGTGGTGAAGGCGCTCGAGGGCATCGAGGTGGAATCGCTCTCCGGCAAGCGGAGCTGGCGCGAGGACCACATCCAGATGTGCAGTTTCTACCAGGGCATCACCACCCACAAGAACAGCTACGACTTCGTGACGGTCAACCCGCTCGAGGTCGTCTCCACCAAGCAGGGCATGAAGCCGGCCGGCTCCAAGCTGATGGACTGGATCGCGGGCTGGAAGATCTGATTCCGGGAAGGCCGTCTCTCCATTCCTCCCTCTCCCCTCTGGGGAGAGGGCCGGGAGAGGGGCCATGACCGCGAACGTCGTCAACATCCTGATGAGCGGCATCTTCCACGCCGCCATCCTCTTCCTCGTCTCGGCGGGGCTGCAGCTCGTCTTCGGCGTCCAGAAGATCTTCAACCTGGCCTGCGGCTCGTTCTACGCCCTCGGCGCCTACGTCGGCGTGTCCGCGGTGGCCGCCTTCACCGGCGCGGGAGGGCCGCCGATCCTCTTCATTCTGCCGCTCGCGCTGGCGGGCCTCGCGGTGGGCGCGGTGGGCCTCGTGGTGGAGCGCGGGCTGCTCCGCTTCGTCTACGACCGCGACGAGACCTTCCAGCTCCTGCTCACCTTCGCGCTCGTCCTCATGATGGAGGACGCGATCCGCCTCACCTGGGGCACCGCGCCCCGGTCCACGTCCGGGCACTACCTGCTCTACGGCCAGGCCCGGATCCTCGGCGCCGTCATACCCGTCTACAATCTGATCGTCATCGCGGCGAGCGTGGCGATCGCGGCGGGCCTCGGCTACATGCTCACCCGCACCGCGTTCGGCCGCATCATCCGTGCCGCCGCCGACAACCGGGAGATGGCCGAGGCCCTCGGGGTGGACATGCGCGGGGTCTACGCCCGCGTCTTCACCCTCGGCACCGCGCTCGGCACGCTGGGGGGCGCGCTCGTGATCCCGGCCACCGCGGCCATGAGCGAGATGGGCATCGAGCTGATCGTCGAGGCCTTCGCGGTGGTGGTGATCGGCGGGCTCGGCAGCATGCGCGGCGCCCTGGTGGGCGCCCTCGTGGTGGGCGTGCTCCGCTCGGTCGCGATCAGCGTGTACCCCGAGATCGAGATGCTGCTGATCTACCTGATCGTGATCGCGGTGCTGCTCCTGCGGCCGCGCGGCCTCTTCGGGGGAGCGGCCGCGTGAAGGGTCGCGTGGTCCTGGGCCTGGCCCTGGTCGCGCTGCTCGTCCTCCCGCTCGCGCTGAGCCCCTACCGCCTGCTCCTCATGCTGCCGTTCATGGCCTACGGGGTGATCCTGCTCGGCCTCAACCTGCTCTTCGGCTACACCGGCCTCGTGTCCTTCGGCCACGCGCTCTTCGTGGGCGTCGGGGCCTATACCGGCGCCTTCCTCACCACCCGCGCGGGGATTCGCTCGCTGGAGGTGATCGTGCTCGCCGCCGCGGTCCTGGGCGCGCTCATCGCCGCCCCGGTCGGCCTCCTCTGCGTGCGCTACGTGAAGATCTACTTCGGCATGCTCACCCTGGCCTTCGGCATGGTCTTCTACACGTTCCTGCTCAAGTTCTACCGGCTCACCGGCGGCGACGAGGGCATGCAGGTGCTGCGGCCGCTCCTGCTCGGGCTCAACCTGGACGCGATGCCCAAGACCAGCTACCTGGTGGGCCCCTACTATTACTACTGCCTGGGCGTCCTGATCGTGGCCGCGGTGGTCATGTGGCGGATCGTGCAGTCGCCCTTCGGCCTCTGCCTGCGCACGATCCGCGACAACCCGATCAAGGCGGAAGCGCTCGGGGTGAGCGTGACGCGCTATCGCTGGTACGCGTTCGTCATCTCGGCGGTGTTCGCGGCGGTGGGCGGGGCGCTCCTGGGCCCGCCCACCGGCAACGTGGACCCCACGCTCGCCTACTGGACCCACTCGGGCAGCCTCGTGTTCATGGCGCTGCTGGGCGGCTTCGCGAGCTTCTTCGGGCCGGTGCTGGGCGCGTTCGTCTTCATCTTCCTGCAGGACGCGGTGATGTCGGTGGTGCCCTACTGGCGGCTCGTCTTCGGAGCGATCCTGGCCCTCATCGTGATCTTCGCCCCGGGCGGGCTCATGGGCTTCTTCGAAAGGCCGCGGCCGTCGTGATCCTCCTGGAGGCGCGTGACGTCCGCAAGCGCTACGGCGACTTCGTCGCGCTCGACGGGGTGAGCCTCGCGGTCGGCGCCGGCGAGTTCGTGTCGATCATCGGTCCCAATGGGGCGGGCAAGTCCACGCTCATCAACGTGCTGACCGGCGTGCTGCGGCCCACCGCGGGCACGGTGCGCTTCAAGGACCGCGACGTGGCCGGCATCGGCCCGGTGGCCCTGACCCGCCTCGGGCTCGCCCGCAGCTTCCAGCTCGTGCAGATCTTCCCGGACCTCACCGTGCTCGAGACCCTGCTCGCCCCGGTCGTCTCCCGCCTGGGCCGGGGCACCTCGCTCTTCCGCTCGCTGGCCGGCGACCGCGAGGCGCAGGACCGCGCGCTCGAGGTGGCCGAGCTCTTCGGGCTGGCCGACAAGCGCCACGTGCCCGCGCGGCAGCTCCCCCAGGGCGACAAGAAGCTCCTCGACGTGGCCTCCGCCTTCGCGCTCCGGCCCGAGATCATCCTGCTGGACGAGCCGACGAGCGGCGTGAGCACCGCCGAGAAGTCGGCCATCATGGAGATCCTGGTGACCGCCTCGCGGCGCATGGGGCTCAAGGCGATCATCCAGGTCGAGCACGACATGGACATCGTCTTCGGCTACTCGGACCGCATCGTCGCGCTCCATCAGGGCAAGGTCCTGGCCGACGCCACCCCCGCCGCGATCCGCGCGGACGCGCGCGTGGTGGACACGGTCATCGGCCGGAGGGCCGGCGCCCCGTGCTGACCGTCGAGCGCGTCGACGTCTTCATCCAGTCGAGCCACATCCTGCGGCAGGTCTCCCTCGAGGTCGGCGACCGCGAGGTGGTCTGCCTGGTGGGCCGCAACGGCGCGGGCAAGACCACCACCCTGCGCACGATCATGGGTTACCTGCGCCCGCGGGCCGGCCGCATCGTCTTCCAGGGCGAGGAGATCCAGGGTCGCCGCACCCACGAGATCGCGCGGCGCGGCGTCGGGTTCGCGCCCGAGGACGGCGGGATCTTCACGGATCTCACGGTGGCGGAGAACATCGAGATCTCCACCTGGACGCGGCCGGACGGCCGCGCCGCGGCGGAGCGCGTCGAGCGCGCCTACGAGGTGTTCCCGGCGCTGCGAGGGTACCGCCACCGCAAGGGGCCCGAGATGAGCGGGGGCGAGCGGAAGATGCTCTCGGTGGCGCGGGCCCTCGCCCTCGATCCCCACGTGCTGGTGCTCGACGAGCCCTTCGAGGGGCTCTCGCCCGCCATCATCCCGACGGTCAGCCGGGGCCTCGCCGAGATCACCCAGCGCGGCCACGCGATCCTGCTCGCCGAGTCCAACATCCACCACGTGCCCGAGTTCACCACGCGGCTCTACGTGATCGAGCGCGGCGAGATCATCTTCGCGGGGCCCCCGGACGCGGTGCACGCCGACGAGGCGACCATGCGGATCATCGGCGGGGCAGCATGACCCGCGGGCTTCGGGGGCGGTCGCGAATCATCGGCGGAGCTGAGCCCGCGCCTCCTGGTCCAACGCCTTGACCAGTCGAGGCAGAGATAGGATGCTCGCATGAGTTTCGGCCTC
>DATFUK010000037.1:0-3267 GCA_035260865.1 Candidatus Methylomirabilota bacterium
TCGGCTTCCGTGTTGCGCTGCGCCGCCCCGAAGTGGGCGGCCACCGCCACGTTCTCGAGGATGGTGAGCTTGCGGAAGGGGCGTGGGATCTGGAACGTCCGCGCGAGCCCGCGATGGCAGACCGCGTCCGGCGTGAGCCCCGCGATGTCGTGCTCCTTGAAGCGGATCGAGCCCGACGTCGGCAGGAGGGCCCCCGAGATGCAGTTGAAGCAGGTGGTCTTGCCGGAGCCGTTGGGCCCGATGAGGCCCAGGATCTCGCCCGGCTTGACCTCGAAGGAGACCGCGTTCAGCGCGGTGAAGCCGCCGAACTGCTTGGTGAGCCGGTCGATCGTGAGCACGCAGGGAGCCGGCGAGGCGGAGGCCGTTCGACCCCCGCCTCGCGATCGTGATCTAGGTCAGCGGGCCGCCCAGGGCGACGCGGCGGGCAGGAGAACGGGAGGATTGGGAGTGGCGATGACCGGTGGCCATACGTGCCGGAATTGTCCATCCACCACCTGGTAGACCGCGGCGATCGCGCGCTCGTTCTGGCCGCGCATGGGATTGCCCTCGCCCGCGAACTTCACGCCGTAGCCCTGCATGGTGCCGCCCTCGGGGATGTCGGTCTCGCGGGCCGCCGCCGCGAGGGCCTCCGGGGTCCAGCCCCCGTGCTTCTGGATCGCCCGCGGGAGCACGTCGTTGAGCAAGATCCAGAGGTTGTTGAAGCCCATGGACACGTGCGGCGCGATGTTGTTGACCGGGATGTCCGGCTCGAACGCCTTGTAGCGCTTCACCATCTCCTGGGTCATCGCGGCCACGCCCGGCTTGAGCTTGCTCGGCTCGATGAGCTGCGCCGCGGGCGGATCCGAGGTGTGAAAGCCCTCCGCGTCTTTGCCGAAGGCTTCCTTCAGCTTGGCGAGCTGGCTGTGCCCGGCGCCGTGGCCGACGTAGACCCGCAGCCGCAGCCCCTGCTCCTTGGCCTGGTTGAGGAACAGGTTGATGTCCGGGTTGTAGCCGGTGTGGAACAGCACGTCGGGCCGCGCGGCCCGCAGCTTCGTCACCAGCGAGGAGAGGTCGGCGGCCTGCACCGAGTAGCCCTCCTTGAGTACGATCTGCATGCCCAGCTTCTTGCCTTCGGATTCATTGGAGGCGGCCACCCCGGCGCCATAGGGCCCGTCCTCGTAGATGATCGCCATCCGGATGTCCTTGGCGGGCTTCTTCAGCTTCTCCTGGGCGTAGTTGGCGATGTAGTCGACGGTACCGGTCCCGAACAGGCTGCCGTTGGGCTGGGGGCGGAAGGTGTACTGGAGGTTGCGGTCCTTCAGCACCGCGTCCGCGATGGCGGTGGTGATCCACAGGAACTTCTTCTGCTTGTCCACCCGCTCCGCGATCGGCACCGCGTGGGCGCTCGAGTAGACGCCGGCCAGGATGTCCACCTTCTCGACGTTGAGCAGCCGCTCGGCCTCGTTGATCGCCACGTCGGCCTTGGACTGGCTGTCGCCGTCGACCTGGACGATCTTGTACTTGCCGAGCACGCCGCCCTTCTCGTTGACGTAGTCGATGATCATCTTGGCCCCGCGCCAGCAGTTGAGCGACCCGGCGGCGGAGAACGGCCCGGAATGATCGTAGAGGGTGCCGATCTTGATGGTCTGGCCCTGGGCCGCCGCCGGCGCGGCGGAGACGGCGAGCAGCGCGAGCGCGGCGATCGCGGTCAAGATGGACTGGATGCGGCGAGACTTCATGGATGCCTCCTCATTAAGGCTTGAGTTCCTGGACGGCGAGAGAAAAGTGCGCCAACCGTAGCACGCCCCCGGACGACCGGTCAACGAACGCGATCAGGTCCGGCGGGCCTCGACGAGCCATTCGAGGCCTCGCCGGCCGTCGGCGGACCGCTCCGGTGGCCCGGACCGCGACACCTCGAAGCGCCCGGCGAGGGCCCGGTCGATGTCGTCGCGCGAGACCGGGAACGGCGGGCCGCCGCCGCCCTCGCGCAGCGGAAAGAAGCAGGCGAGCAAGAGCCCGCCCGGGCGCAGGATCGCGTGGAGCCCGCGCACGTATTCCTCGCGGCGGGCCGGATCGATGGCGCAGAAGCACGTGTACTCCCACACCCCGTCGAACGCCCCCGCGTAGTCGTGACCGAGCGTGAACACGTCGCGCTGCTCCACCACCACGTCGACCCCATCCTCCGCGGCCAGCCGCCGCGCCTCCGTCACCGCCGAATCCGCGAAATCGAACGCGGTGACCTGATAGCCATGCCGAGCCAGCAAGCGGGCGTCATGGCCACGCCCCGCGCCAGGAACCGCAACGCGAGGCCGCAAACGAATGTCCGCTGACCGGGGGAGTGCGGGGGCCATTGCTGGGCCCCCGCATTCAATAGAGCTTGAAGAACTAAAGCGGCCCGAAGCCAGCCAGTCCTCGAGCGCCGGCGCGGCCGCGCCGAGGTCCCAGCCGTCCTGGGCGGCCGCGTAGAGGCCGTCCCAGAAGCCGGCGGTGCTCACGGGTGAGCGATCCGGCTCCACTCGAGTCCCTGGAAGTCGGGGATCGTGCGCTCCGCGCCGGCCGCGACCAGCTCCGCGTCGGTGTGGGCGGTGGTGACGCCGATCACCCGCATGCCCGCGGTCCGCGCGGCCTGCACGCCGACGAGCGCGTCCTCGAACACCACGCAGGCGGCCGCGGCCACCCGGAGGCGGCGGGCAGCCTGCGTCCACACCTCCGGATCGGGCTTGCCGAGCATGACGTCGTCGGAGGTCACCACGACGTCGAAGTAACGCAGGAGCCCCAGGTCGTCGAGCAGGCGCTCGGCGTCCCAGCGAGAGGCGGAGGTGCCGACGGCCCGTGGGACGCCGAGGCGAGCCAGCGACGCGAGGAACTCGGGCACCCCGGGCACCGGCTCGAGCCCGGTCTGCGCCCGCTCCTGGTAGAGGTCGCGCTTGCGGCGGGCCAGGCGACGGGCCTCCGCCCCGCTCATGCGACGGCCCAGTAGCAGCGGGATGGCCTCCTCACTGGGACGGCCGATGGTCAGTCGCCAGTGCTCGGGATCGGCGGGCTCGGTGCCCAGCTCCGCCAGCAGCGCACGCCACGCATGCCGATGGTGCGCCCCACTATCGATCAGCACCCCATCCATATCGAAGATCGCGCTCGTGGTCACCGGACTCCCGCGGCGGCCCCCTGGGGGCGGACCGTCGGATCCGCCCCTCTATCTAATGCGGGGGCCCAGACATGGCCCCCGCACTCCCCCAGTTGGCGGACAACCGTTCCGGAAGCCGGGGTCACTTCAAGCGATACAGCGGC
>DATFUK010000038.1:0-8022 GCA_035260865.1 Candidatus Methylomirabilota bacterium
CTCGAGGCGCGCGATCACCGCCTCCGGCGTGCCCTTCGGCACCGCGATCCCGCGCCAGAGCGACATGGTGAGATCCACGCCGCTCTCCTTCAACGTGGGGACGTCGGGCAGGCCGGCCAGCCGCTTGTCACCCGTGACCGCCAGCACCCGGACCTGGCGGCCGGTCACTTGGGTCATGATCTCGGCCGGAAGCTGCACGCTCGCCTCGATCTTGTCGCCGAGCACGGTGGTCACGGCCAGCTCGCGCCCGAACGGCACGTGGGTGAGCTTGACCCCGCTGCGGTTCTCCAGCGCGACGGCCATGAGGTGCGTGAAGCTGCCACGGCCGGAGTTGCCGAGGCGCACCTGGCCCGGGTGCGCTTTCGCGTGGGCGAGGAGATCGGCGGCGCTGCCGGCCCCGAACAGCACCGTCATCTCCACCGGCTTGTCGGGGAACGCCGCCGCCGGCCCGGGGGCCAGGCAGACCGCCACCAGCGCGAGCGCGATCACGCGGCGATTCGCCGCCCGCCTCATGGCACGAGGACCACCTTGAGCGGGTCGCCGATGCGCTGCTCGAGGACGTCCATCGCTTCGTGGACGCGGCTGAGGGGGAAGTGGTGCGTGATGAGCGGCTTGGCGGTGAGCCGCCCGGCGGCCAGCAGCGAGAGCGCGCGACCCACGCTGGTGCCGCCCTCGCCGCGCTCGGTATAGATCGTGATGTTGCGGCGAACCGCGTGGCTCACGTCGGCGGTCACCGGGCCGTGATAGAAGGCCACCAGCAGCACCTTGCCGCCGGACTTGGCCATCTTGATGGACTGGTCGAACGTGTCGTCGCCGCCCGCGCAGTCGATCACGAGATCGGCGCCCTTCTCAGCGGTCGCGTCCATGACCGCGGCCACTGGATCCGTCTCACGGCTGTTGACGACGACGTCGGCGCCGAGCTGCCGGCCCATGGCCAGGCGGGACGCGCGGGTGCCGGTGAGGATCACGCGGGTGGCCCCGAGCGCCTTGACGAGCTGGATGGCCATGAGGCCGATCGGGCCGGGGCCGAGCACGGCCACCGTCTCGCCGGCGAAGTAGCCGCCCGCGTTCTCCAGCCCGAAGAGCGGGCTGCCCGAGGTCATCACCACCGTCGCCTCGTCGTAGTCCACCCCGTCCGGGATGCGGTACAGCGTGTTGACGTGGTTGACCGCGTACTCGGCGAGCCCCCCGTTCGTGGTGAACCCGTTGGCGCGATGCCCGCGCCGGGTGTTGCCGTAGTTCAGACACGCGGTGTACAGCCCGCGGATGCAGTTCTCGCAGCGGCGGCAGCCCATGTGCGCCTCGACGACCACCCGGTCGCCGACCCGAAACTCGTCCACCGTCCGGCCGATGGCGACCACGTCGCCCGCGTACTCGTGGCCGAAGATGAACTCGCCGTAGGGCGGCATCTTCGGCATGCCGGTGTGGATGATTTTCAGGTCCGTCCCTCAGACACCGCAGGCGCGCACCCGGACGAGAACGTCCTCGTCGCCCGGCACCGGCACCGGCCGCTCCAGCAGTTCGAACCGGTGCGGCGCGACGAGCACCGTCGCCTTCATCGTGCGGGGGATCTCCATGCCGTCTCTCCTTGTGGATCGGTATGAACTGAACGGTCAGGCGCCGATCGCCCCCGGTCCCGCGAGACGCGCGGACCGGTGGGGTCGCTACTTGGCCGGGGGCGCCACCGAGACGCCCTTGGCCCCGGTCCGCTCGATGGCGCGAGCCACGAGCCCGGACTTCTTGGCCTCTTCGACGACGGCGCGCAGGTAGAGCAGGCCGGCGTCCTTGCCCTTCGGCACCGCGATGGACTGCTGCACGCCCATGAACCGTCCCTCGACCAGGCGCGAGCCCGGCAGCTTCGGAGCCAGGCCGAGCAGGGCCTGAGTCAGCCCGGCCAGGGCTTCGACCTTGCCGGTCGCGAGCAGCTCGAAGGCCGCGTCGGCGCCCGGCGTCGACACCAGCTGCGCCCCCTTGAGGTTGCGGCTCAGATACAGCTCGTAGTTGGCGCGGGCCGGCGCGGCCACGCGCACGCCCTCGCGATCGACGTCCGCGGCGGTGCGCAGCGGAGAGGTGCCGGGCACGAGGTAGGTCGCCTCGATCTCGAGATACGCGGCGGTGAAGCTCATGATCTTCTCGCGCGCTGGGTCGGAGCCGAGGAACGCGATGTCCCACACACCGTTCGGCGCCGCGTCGCCCATGACCGCGACGCTGTCGTACGCGACGATCTCGACCGGGACGCCGAGCCGCTTCGCGATCTCGTGCGTCAGATCGACCGCCGCGCCCCGGGACTCGCCGGTGGCCTTGTCCTTCGTGGCGAGGATGAAGTTGCCGTAGTTGATGGCGGCCCGGAGCTTGCCGGTCGGGGCGAGGTCGGCGCGGACGGCGGGGCTGATGTCGGCCATGGCGCCAGATGCTAGCAGAATCAGACCGACAAGTCCTGTCGTCATGGCCGGGTCGGCCGACCGCTAGGCCATCAGCTCGCGCTCGATGGTGAGCACGAGGTCCACGACCTCCTCGGGCGTCTGCAGGACCCCGTAGAGGCCCGCATAGACGATCGACTCGTCCCGGCCGTGCTCGCTCGCCCCGCGCACGCCGTCGTCGAGGCGCCGGCTGGCCGCCTCGTACCGGCGCGCCGGATCGTCGTCCGGCAGCGCTTCGTCGAGCGCGGCCGCGTAGAGACGCTCCGACCGGGCGAGGTGGTGGAGCACGCGACGCAGGGGCCATCCTCCATCGGGGGGAAGCCAGTCCAGCTCGGCCTCGCTGAGCTGCCCGGCCCGCCGCACCACGAGCCGGGTGGCCTGGTCGATGCGCCAGAGCCACGCGTCGAGATCGGCCGGCGCCAGGGGCAGCCGGTCATCGGGCAGGGTCACGGTGGACGGCGCCCATCCATCGGTCGGCGTCGGAACGACGCCGTGATGTTGCCAGGCGAGCCACTGGTCGATCTGGTTCAGATGGTCCAGCGCGTGATCGAGCACGCGGCGCAGGGCCTTGCGCGGCGTGTAGACGAAGCGGGTCACGCCCGCCGGCGCGGTGAGGGGGGCCGGTCGCGCGTCGGTCAATCGGAAGAACAGCTCGTCGGTCATGACCGCGAGCACTTCACGGGCGGGGTCGTGCCGGGTGAGGCGGGCGAGATGAAGACGGGCCCGCGCGTGGGCCGTCTCCACGTGACGGGCCGGGGTCCGGGGCGCCGGGGCCAGCGTCCAGGCGGCCACCGCCCGGGTCGCGGTCGCGTGGGCGAGGACGATCCCGTCGTTCGCGGCGATCTTCAGCAGGCGGTCTCGTGACGCGTCGAGGGCGGAGGTATTCACGGGTCGGGGCTCCCTTCGCGGGACATGATATAGCTGACGCCGTCCATCAACTATAGTGATCGCATGCCCACCGGCGCGGTCCAGTCTTCTCGCTCCGGCCGCGTGTTCCAGATCGTCGTCCTGCTCGGGATGGTCGCGCTCGCTCTCGCGCTGCCGCTGGCGGTGCGTCACCGGTTCGAGGGCGTCTGGATCCCGTCGACGTCCATGGCCCCGACACTCCTGGTGGGGGACTACGTGTTGATGGACAAGGCCGCGCACTGGCGGTCGCGCGGCGACCTCGTCGTCTTCACCGACCCGAGCGACGCGAGCGAGACCCTGGTCAAGCGGATCGTCGGCCTGGGCGGGGAGGAGATCGTCGTCCAGGCGCAGGGGGTGTACATCAACTGCGAGCCCGCGGACGGGTGCCGGCCGCTCGCCGAGCCCTACGCGGACTTCTCCGACGAGGTGCGCGCGGGCCGGGAGGTGGGACCGGTCCAGATCCCGCCCGGGGCCGTCTTCGTGATGGCCGACAACCGGAACGCCGGCGAGGACAGCCGGCACTGGGGGCCGGTCGCGCAGACGCAGATCATCGGCCGGCCGGTGTGGATCTACTGGTCCTCGGATGCGGAGGGTCACACGCGGTGGAGCCGCATCGGCCTCCGGGTGCGCTAGCCGGGACGGCGGTTACGCCGCGGTGGTCGGCGCGCGCTCCGCGCGCTCGTCGACCGCGACGACCGGCGGTTGCACCGACTGCACCGGGAAGCCCAGCTCCATCCACGCGGCCAGGCCGCCCTCGAGCGGATGGACGCGCGTGAGCCCCTGGCGCTCGAGTAGGAGCGCCACCCGGGCGCTCGTGGCCTCGTTGGGTCAGGCGCAGTAGAGAACCAGCTCGCGGCCCCGGAGCCGGCTCGCCTCGGCCGGGTCGATGGCGTCGACGGCCAGCCAGCGGCTCCCGGGAATCGCGTACGGCGTGGCCGCGACGTCGAGCGGAGTCCGGAGATCGATGATCGTGACGTCTTCCCCGGCGTCGAGACGCTGCTTGAGTGTCTCGGGCGAGATGCGCGCGGTGCGGAGCCGCCGCAGGAACAGGCGGCGGCGCGCGTACTTGAGCAGGACGTAGGCGGCGAGCGCGACCACGACCACCACGCCGAGCATCTCCCCGAGGACGGTGGCCCGGGCGGTGATGAGGGTGATCGCGTCGGTGAAGATGTATCCCAGCGTCAGCCACGTGCCCGCCCAGAGCAGCACGCCCGCAAGGTCGTAGAGCGCGAAGCGCACCCGACCCACCGCGAACACCCCGGCGAGCGGCGGCATCACCGCGGTCAGGCCGGGGACGAATTTCGCGACGAGCATGCCCCGCGCGCCGTGCCGCGCGAAGACGCCCTGGGCCCGGCGCAGGCAGGAGTCCGGCTCGAGGGAGAGGCGGCAGAGCGTCGCGAGGACGACGGCCCCACGCCGCCGGCCCAGCTCGTACCAGACGAAGTCGGCGGCCAGCGCCACGACCGCGATCGCCGCGAGCACCAGCGGGACGCTGATGCGGCCGTGCGCGGCGAGGGCGCCGACCCCCAGGAGGGCGGGCACCGCGGGCAGCGGCACGCCGAACTGCTCGGCGACGACCAGGGCGGGCACGATCACGATGCCGTAGTGCTCGAGAACCTGCAGGCTGTCGGCGGGGTTCATGCGCTCTCCAGACTACCAGTCTCGGTTGAGATGGAGAATCGCGCCCGAGGGATTCCCCGCCCTCCCGATACCGAGCGGGGAACCGCCGCCGCTTCCCGCCCATCCAAAGGGGCATGGAGGACCAGCCCGATGAGCAAGCTCAAGGATAAGGTGGCAGTGGTGACGGGAGCATCGAAGGGGATCGGCGCGTCGATCGCCGGGCACCTGGCGGCCGAGGGCGCGGCGGTCGTGGTCAACTACGTCTCGAGCCGGGCCGACGCCGAGCGGGTGGTCGCCGAGATCACCCGCGCCGGAGGGCGGGCCATCGCGGTGCAGGCGGACGTGGCCCGGCAGGCCGACGTCACGCGGCTCTTCGCCGAAGGGGTGAAGGCCTTCGGCCGCGTGGACGTCCTGGTCAACAACGCGGGGGTCTACGAGTTCCGGCCGCTCGGCGACATCACCGAGGAGCACTTCCACAAGCTGTTCGACCTCAACGTCCTGGGCCTGCTCCTGGCCTCGAGGGAAGCGGTGAGGCATTTCGGGGTCGAGGGCGGCAGCATCGTGAACGTCAGCTCGATCGTCAGCACGCTCTCGCCCGCCGACGCGTCGGTCTACAGCGGCACCAAGGCCGCGGTGGACGCGGTCACCCGGTCGCTGGCCAAGGAGCTCGGGCCGCGCAACATCCGCGTGAACGCGGTCAACCCGGGCATGGTGGAGACCGAAGGGGTCCACGCGGCCGGTCTCGACCAGAGCGATTTCCGCAAGCAGATCGAGGCGAAGACCCCGCTCGGCCGCATCGGCCAGCCGCAGGACATCGCGCCGACGGTGGTCTTCCTGGCCTCGGAAGACTCCGGCTGGATGACCGGCGAGTCGCTGGTCATCGCGGGCGGTCTGCGCTGACCGGCGCGCGCGCCTAGAAGACGATCACGCCGCGGCCGACCGCGTCGGTGTCGAGATCCTCGTAGGCCCGGTTGATGTCGGCCAGCGGGTAGCGCCGGGTCACCAGGCCGTCGATGTCGAGCAGGCCGCGGCCGTACCAGTCGGCGATCCTCGGCATGTCCTGACGGGGACGAGCGGTGCCGTAGTAGCAGCCGCGGATGGTCTTCTCCAT
Source organism: Candidatus Methylomirabilota bacterium (assembly GCA_035260865.1). Lineage (GTDB taxonomy): Bacteria > Methylomirabilota > Methylomirabilia > Rokubacteriales > CSP1-6 > CAMLFJ01. The sequence goes on from DATFUK010000038.1 coordinate 6,058, forward strand.
CCGGGTGATGACCACGGGCTCGATGACCGCGTCGTCGCCGATCGGGGCGATGCCGACGATGACCGCGGTGCCGCGCTTTCGCAGCATGTCCACCGCCATGCGGGTGGTCGCGCCGCCGCCGTAGGCCTCGAAGGCCCAGTGCGCGCCCCCGCCGGTGAGCGCCTTCACGCGGGCCACCGCATTCTCGGTGCGCGCGTTGACGGTGTGGGTCGCGCCGAACTTCCGGGCGAAGTCGAGCGCCGCGCCCTTGACGTCCACCGCGACGATGGTGGTGGCCCCGGCGATCCGCGCACCCTGCAGGACGTTGAGGCCCACCCCGCCGCAGCCGATGACCGCCACGCTGTCGCCCGGCTGGACGCCGGCGTTGAAGAGGGCCGCGCCGACCCCGGTGGTGACGCTGCAGCCGATGAGCGCCATCTGGGGGAAGTCGAGGCCGGCGGGCGCGGGGATGCAGCCGGCCTCGGGCACCACCGCGTGGTCCGCGAAGCACGCCACCTTGCCCATGTGGGCGAGATCCTGGCCGGCGAGCGTGTGCAGCCGCGAAGTGTTGTCGAAGAGCTTGCCGGTGGTGCGCGCGTGCTCATCGCAGAGGTGGGGCCGCCCGGTCTCGCACGAGGGGCAGTGGCCGCAGTTGGGAACGAAGCTCAGGATCACGCGGTCGCCGGGCTTGACCATCGTCACGCCCTCGCCCACCGCCTGGACGGTGCCCGAGCCCTCGTGGCCGAGCACGGCGGGCAGGGCGATGGTCGCCTCGCCCTTCTGGAAGTGCAGGTCGCTGCGGCAGACCCCGGCCGCGCCGATCTTGACCAGGACCTCGCCGCGCCTGGGCGGGTCGAGCTCCACCGTCTCGATCGAGTACGGCTTGTTGACGTCGTGGAGCACGGCGGCGGTGATGCGCATGACGAGTTCTCCTTGCGTCGTGGACTCAGGCCGCCAGGCGGTACACCCGGGCGGCGGTGTCGTGGAATAGCTTGGCCTTCTCGGCGGCCGAGTACTTCGCGGTCAGGCGCTTGAACGAGTTCCACAGGACGGAGTAGCTGCAGCTCACCGCGTCCACCGGGAAGTTCGACTCGAACATGCAGCGGTCCACCCCGAACTTCTCGATCGTGTACTCGTAGTAGGGCCGGGTCGCGTCCGCCAGCTCCTGGCTGGACGGCGGGCGCGGCCGCTCCTGCCAGGCGAAGCCGTTGACCTCCATGTTGATGCCGCCCAGCTTGGCCACCACGTTGGGACAGGTCGCGAGGTCGGCGATGAAGCCGCGCCACTCCGCGTAGACCTCCCGGGCCCGGCCCGCGTACGAGCCGACGCCCGGCGGACCGCCGAAGTGGTCGAGGATGATCGTGGTGTCGGGGAAGGCCCGCGCGAGCGCGGTGACGTCGGGGATCTGGCGGTGGTAGCACCAGGCCTCGAAGGTGAGCTTCCGGGGCGCGAGCAGGGCGAAGCCGGCCCGGAAGTCGTCCCGCCCGAGCATCCCCTGGGGCGGCCGGGTGCGGTGATTGGGCACCGCCTCGTCCGCGTCCCAGGCCGCGCCCAGACGGATGCCGCGGAAGCGGCCGCCGCCTGCGGCGATCTGCGCGTCGAGCACCGGGGCCGCGGCGGCGCCCAGCCGGAGCTGCGCGGTGCCCACGATCCCGGCCGCGATGCGCGTCTTGCCGTAGAGGCCGGAGGCGCTCATCGCCGCGATGCCGTTCACGAACTCGGTCTCCCCGATCGCGCGCAGGGCGTCCGGGCCGTCGGGCTTGAACATCGCGCCGCACTCGATGAAGACGGTGGAGACGACGTTGTGCCCGCTCCGCGCGTCCTCCAGGATCTCGTCGAGGAGATAGCGCGGCACCACGCGGGCGGTCTCGCCGTCCCACAGGTGATGGTGCGGGTCGCAGATCGGCAGATCGGGTTCGAGCGCGGGCTCGACGGTCTGGGCGAGCCAGTCGTGGTTCTTCGAGCGTGCCGTCATGGCGGGTCGTC
>DATFUK010000039.1:0-11551 GCA_035260865.1 Candidatus Methylomirabilota bacterium
CCACGTCGCGTCGGGCGCCATCAGCCAGACCCGGTCCGAGCCGCCCCACGCGGGATGCGTGTCGGCGCCCGGCTCGATGCCGAGCCAGCGGCCGTCCGGCAGGAGGCCCTTGGCCCACGCGAGGGTCCCGTCGTCGCGCCAGCGGCACGCCGCGACCAGATGCCCGCGGCGATCGAACTGGAGGAGCCGGCGCCGCGCGCGGCCCGGCGCGTAGGCGACCAGCGAGCCCGCGCGTCCCGCCGCGACCGGTGGATCCGCGTCGTCGAGCGCGGCCGCGAGCCGCGCGACGCCGTCGGGGTCGAGGGCGAGGACGTCGGGGCGGGCGAGCCAGGTGCGCAGGCGAGGCAGCACGGCGCGGTCCAATATGGCTCGATACTCTATCATCGTCGCGCGGCGCGGTTGCCGGACCGCGGACGGACGGATACAATGCGGCGCGTGGATCTGCGGATACGATGCCTCGCGTGAAGGTACGGTCGTTCCTGATGGGGATCGCTCTGTCGCTCGGTGCGTGCTCGCCGATCGCGGTGCCCATCCAGCTCCAGCCGTTTCCGGACGTGCCGGTGCCCGCCGAGTGGACGCCGTACTCCGACGACTGGGCCATCATCCGCACCCAGAAGGTGACCGCGGCGCGCCTCATCTACTTCACGCAGACCAACGTGGAGGTGACGCTGGCCAACGCGCGGCGCCTCCTGGCCAACTCGGGCTGGCAGGAGACGCGGAGCGAGCGCTTCGTCAACGCGGAGAAGTTCCCCGGGGTCTGGGTCGAGTTCTTCAAGGGCGACGACCTCTGCCGGCTCACCGTCATCGAAGGCTCGGGCGCGACCCACGTGGACTACACGCTCGCACGCGTGAATCCGGGCTCCTGATGGCCACGCCCGATCTCGTCTGGATCCCGGCCACCGAGCTCGCCGCGCTCATTCGCTCGAAGAAGGTCTCGCCGGTCGAGGTGGTGGAGGCGGTGCTGGCGCGGGTCGAGCGGCTCAACCCGACCCTCAACTGCTTCGGCGCGGTGACCGCCGAGGAGGCGCGCGACGCGGCGGTGGCCGCCGAGGTCTCGGTGATGACCGGGGAGGAGCTCGGCCCGCTCCACGGCGTGCCGGTCTCGATCAAGGACCTGCTCTTCACGCGACGCGTGCCCACCACCGGGGGCTCGCGGCTCTTCACCGATCACGTGCCCGAGGAGGACGCGGTCAGCGTGGAGCGGCTGAAGGGCGTGGGCGCCATCATCATCGGCAAGACCACCACGCCGGAGTTCGGCCACAAGGCGGTGACCGAGAGCCCGCTCTTCGGGATCACGCGCAATCCGTGGAACCCCGCGCTCACGCCCGGCGGCTCGAGCGGCGGCGCGGGGGCGGCGGTCGCCGCCGGGCTCGGCCCGCTCGCGGTGGGCACCGACGGCGGCGGCTCCATCCGGATCCCCGCGTCGTTCTGCGGCATCTACGGGCTCAAGCCGTCGTTCGGCCGCGTGCCGCAGAATCCGGGCTTCCCGGGCTGGGAAACGCTCTCGCACACCGGCCCGATGACCCGCACCGTGCGGGACGCGGCCCTGATGCTGGACGCGATCGCGGGGCCCGACGATCGCGATCGCCACTCGCTGCCCGCGGCCGGCCGCTCCTTCCGGGAGGCGTGCGAGGGCGGCATCGCCGGGCTCAGCGTCGCCTGGTCGCCCGATCTCGGCTACGCGCGCGTGGACCCGGAGGTGGCCGATCTGTGCGCGGCGGCGGCCGAGCGCTTCGAGAGCTTCGGCGGGCACGTCGAGGTCGTCTCGCCCTACTGGGAGGATCCCGAGGAGACCTTCCGCATCACGGTCGGCGCCGAGATGTGGAGCGCGTGGGGCGATCGCCTCGAGGCCGACGGTGAGCAGATGGACCGCTCGCTCCGGGCCCTGCTGCGCTTCGGCTCCGAGGTCACCGCCGCGCAGTATCTCCGCGCGACGCGCCGCCGCGGCGAGTTCTATACCGAGGTGCAACGGTTCCTGGCGCGCTTCGACCTGCTGATCACGCCGACGGTGGCGGTGCCCGCGTTCGAGGTCGGCAAGCCCGGGCTCAACGAGGTCAACGGCCAGCCGTCCTCGCCGCTCGGCTGGACGCCGTTCTGCTTCCCGTTCAACCTCACCGGCCAGCCCGCGGCCACCGTGCCCGTCGGCTTCACCAGCGCCGGGCTGCCGGTGGGGCTGCAGATCGTCGGGCGCCGCCACGCCGATCACACCGTCCTCGCCGCGTCGGCCGCCTTCGAGGCCGCGCAACCCTGGGCGGACCGCCGGCCGCCCGTCGACTGATCGCGCCGTGCACTTCGCCCTCGTCTGCCTGGGCGGTGCGGTGGGGACGGGGGCCCGCTACCTCCTGGGTGGTGTCGCCATCCGCTGGCTCGGAGGCGAGTTCCCCTACGGCACCCTGCTCGTCAACGTGATCGGGTCGCTCCTCATCGGCCTCGTCCAGGAGCTGGCCTTCGGCGCGGCGGTGGTGCCCGAGAACGTGCGGGTGGTGCTGGCGGTCGGGGTCCTGGGCGGCTTCACCACCTACTCGGCGTTCGCCTACGAATCGCTGCGGCTGGCGGCGAGCGGGTCGTGGGGCCCGGCCGTGCTGTACGTCGGGCTCACGACCGTGCTGTGCTTCGCGGCCTGCCTGCTGGGCATCGGCGCGGCTCGGCTGGTGGCCGGCTAGGGCTTGCGGGTCAACTCTTCGCTCCGCTTCTCCGCCTCCATGACGCGGGCCCGGTGCTCGCGAAGCGCCTGATCGTAGCGCCGCAGCATCGCGTCGCGCTCGGAGTGGGACTGCAGCCGCTCCACGAGCATACCGCCCAGGAAGGCCACCGCCAGAGCCACGACGAGGATCAGCGCCTGGAACACCCGGCGGGCGCGGTCGGACTCGCGCATCATCATAGTTTCCGCATGATAGCAAATGCCGCGCGCGGGCGAATTCGCGCGTGACGCGCTTGCCCCCGGGGTGACAATGTCGGGAGGCTCCACGATGCGACGACTCGCGCGCGGCATGAGCACGGCGGTTCTGGCGGGGCTCCTGATGTGCCTGGGCGCCGGAGCGGCGCGCGCGCAGGTGCAGACGCGCTCGGTGGAGAGCGATCTGCGCGTCGAGTGGACCGGCTCGGAGGACCGCCGCGGTCGCCCGGTGGTGAGCGGCTACGTCTACAACCAGCGGGCGGGCAGCTACGCGGTGAGCGTGCGGCTCCTCGTGGAGGCGCTCGACGGCTCCGGCCAGGTGGCGGGCTCGACGACCGGGTACGTCCTCGGCGACGTACCTCCGTCCAACCGCTCCTATTTCGAGGTCAAGGCCCCCGCCAAGGCGGCGAGCTATCGGGTCACCATCGAATCGTTTGCCTGGCGCGCCTACGGCGCCGGGGGAGGATAGCGCATTCATGACGACGCGTCGGCTGGTCCCGCTGGCTCTCTCGATGATGCTGTGGGGCGCGCCGACGGTCGCCCTCGCCGCGCCCGCGCCGGACGACCCGTATCTGGCGGGCTATGCGGGTGCGGTGCTGGAGCGCGAGTTCAAGCTGCCCCGCCGCGTGGTGACGGTGGACAACGGGGTGCTCACGCTCGACGGCGCGCAGCTCGCGGGCGCCGACCGCGCCGCCCTGGTCAAGACGCTCTCGAATCTGCCGGGCGTGGTCCGTGTCGAGGTGCGGGAGGCGGCCTCCCGGGCGCCCGCGGTCGTACCCGACGTGGCGCCGGCCGCGGTGTCGGCCCTGCCCACCGGGTTCCTGCCGGCCGGCCACCTGTTCCAGCCGTTCCTGGCCGATCCGCGCTGGCCGCACTTCTCCGCCTCCTACCGCTACTACCTGAACAACCGGGATCTGGAGCACGTGGGCGCGGTGAGCTTCGGCGAGACGATCCCGCTCATCCGGGGTGACGCCTTCGCGAACAGCCAGTGGGAGGCGGGCATCCAGGCCGGGGTGTTCGCGCTCTTCCAGATGGATGCGCCGTCGAAGGACCTGCTCAACGCCGACTACTTCGCCTCGCTGTTCGGCACCTGGCGCCTCGGTGCCTTCTCCGCGCTGGGGCGCATCTTCCACCAGAGCTCGCACCTGGGAGACGAGCTGTTGTTGCGCACGCGCCTCGAGCGCATCAACCTCACGTACGAGAGCCTGGATCTCAAGCTCTCGTACGACCTGCCGTGGGGTTTCCGGGTCTACGGCGGCGGCGGATACCTGTTCGACCAGGAGCCCGCGAACCTCAAGCCATGGGCCGCGCAGGGCGGCGTGGAATTCCGCAGCCCGTGGACGGTCGCGGCCGGCCACATCCGGCCGGTGGCCGCGGTCGACCTGCAGACGCGCGAGGAGAACCGATGGAACCTCGATCTGTCGGCGCGCGGGGGGATCCAGCTCGAGAACGTGCGGGTGCTCGAGCGGAACCTGCAGCTGCTCGTCGAGTACTTCCACGGGAACTCGCCTGACGGGCAGTTCTACAAGAAGCGCGTCGACTACCTGGGGCTCGGGGCGCACTTCCACTTCTAGTTTCCCAATCTGGGAGGGCGGCGTCGCCGGTCGTCCCTTGGCGGGGAACGGGGCACCCGACCCACCTCGCCCGCCGCCGGCCCGGCCCGCCCGGCGACATCGCTTGGCGGTAGCCAGCGCGGCGATCCCACGGTCGGGTTGAGTCGCCTTCTTCCTTTCGTCTTCTTCTTAAATGCGTTTCTTGGTGATTCCTAGTTTCGGGACTCCTGTGCGGGTGGGGGTGCTAGCGGGTCAGGGCGAGGATGAGGGCTTTTGCGGTGGGGTGGGTGGTCAGGAGGGTGGCGCGGCGGGCGGTTTCGTAGTCGGTGTAGTCGAAGCCGGGGGCGACGGTGGTGCCGAGGAGAGCGTAGCGGTGGCGGCCGCCGGGGAGGAGGCGGGCGCCTTGCCAGATGTGGCGGGGGACGACCACCTGGGGGCGCTGGCCGGCTTCGAGGTCGGGGCCGACCACGAGGACCTGGTGGGTGCCGTCGGGGTGGAGGTGGAGCATCTCGACCGGATCGCCCAGGTAGAAGTGGAAGATCTCGTCGGAGGCGAGGCGGTGCATGGCGGAGAAGGTGTCGGGGGTCAGCAGGTAGTAGATCGCGGTGCTGGCGGCGCGGGGTGTGCCGTAGTGGGCGGGCAGGGCGGCCGCGGGAATGAGGTCGGGGCAGCGGTAGGTCTCGGCGAAGTAGCCGCCCTCGACGGGATGCGGGACCAGGTGAAGGATTCGGCGCAGTGCCTCGACGCTGAGCATGGCGCATTGTAAGATACGGCCATGCCACGCTTTCGACGGATCATGCACGCCACGGATTTTTCGTCCGCGTCGACCGCGGCCCTGAAGCGCGCCATCGTGATGGCCAAGGCGGACCGGGCGCATCTCATCGTCGCGAACGTGATGACGCCGCCCTCGCTGGCGCTGCCCGGCGAGGGGTACATCTCGCCGAGTCTCTACGAGGACCTCGAAACCTCGACGCGCGCCCAGGCGCAGAAACGTCTCAACGCGATCGTGGCGAGGGCCCGGAAGGCGGGCGCGCGCGCCAGCGGGCTCCTGCTGGAGGGTGTCCCGCACGAGCGCGTCGCGCGGGCGGCGCGGGCCAAGAAGGCGGACCTGCTCGTGATCGGCACTCACGGGCGCACCGGGCTCGCCAAGTTCTTCCTGGGCAGCGTGGCGACGCGCCTCATCGCCAACGCGCCGTGTCCGGTGCTGACCGTGCGGGGGCGGTGACCGCGGTGGACGCCCCCTCGATCACCGCCGACTCCAAGATCAACGACGTGCTCGCGAAGCATCCCGCCACCGCGCCGGTGTTCACGCAGGGCCGCCGGCTCTACGTGGATCAGCGGAACGACCTCTACGCGCGCTTCCCCGGCCTGAGTGTCGGCGACTTCGCGCGCCAGAACGGCATGGATCCCGCCCCGCTCCTGGCCCAGCTCAACGCGCTCGCGGAGTCGGAGGATGCGGCCCGCGCGTCCGGATCTCACGGAGTCGACGAGTCGCGCGCGGGGCAGTTCTCGCTGACGCTCGGCTACACGTGCAGCCATCGCCCGAAGGACGACGCCGCCCCCGACAGCGTCTCCGTCGTCGCCGTGCAGTCGGCTCACGGCCCCGAGTAGCGCGCCTGAGCCCGGAGCAGCCGGTCTCGGGGGCCCCCCCGGCCTCGGACCGATCGCAGTGGGGCAAGGGGACCGCCGCCCCGGAAGAGATCCAGTTCCTCCAGGGTCCCCAGCCCCGCAGCTTCGAGCTGGTGCGGGCGGTCCGGATCTTCTGCGAGTTCCTGCGCGGCTTCCGGGCGCTGCACTTCGTCCGGCCCTGTGTGACCGTGTTCGGCTCGGCCCGCTTCAAGGCCGACCATCCCTACTACGAGCTGGGCCGCGAGGTGGGAGCCCGGCTCGCGCGCCGCGGATTCGCGGTCATGACCGGCGGCGGGCCCGGCATCATGGAGGCGGCCAACCGCGGGGCCAAGGAGGTCGGCGGGCGCTCGATCGGCTGCAACATCGAGCTGCCGCACGAGCAGCGGCCGAATCCTTACGTGGACCGCTTCGTCACCTTTCGCCACTTCTACGTCCGTAAGGTCATGCTGGTGAAGTACTCCTACGCCTTCATCGCGCTGCCCGGCGGGTTCGGCACGCTCGACGAGATGTTCGAGATCGCCACGCTCGTGCAGACCGGCAAGGTCCGCGAGTTCCCTCTCGTGCTCATGGGGCGCGAGTACTGGCGCCCGCTCACCGACTTCGTGCGCAACCGGCTGCTGGTGGAGGGCACCATCGATCCGGGCGACGAGCAGCGGCTGCAAGTGACGGACTCTCCCGAGGAGGCGGTCGACCTGGTGGCGGGCGTGGCGATGCGGCGCTTCGGTCTCAGCTACGGGCCCCAGGCGCGCCGCCGGTGGTACCTCGGGGAGTAGGCTCGAATGCTTGACCCCCATCCGGCCGCTTGCTAGCGTAACGACGCCGCATGCCGACCACACGGCCGACCCAGAACTGGAGATCATCCATGAAGACGTGGCCCACCCGTCTCATCGTCGCCTTCTTCTTGAGCATCGTCGCGATCGGCCCGCCGCCGGCGGCGCTCGCCCAGGCTCCGATCAAGATCGGACTCGTGCAGGGCTTCACCGGGCCGCTCGAGGTCTACGCCAAGCAGGCGAAGCGGGGGTTCGAGCTGGGGCTCGACTACGCCACCGGCGGCAAGAAGGAGCTGCTCGGCCGCAAGATCGAGATCCTCGAAGAGGACGACCAGCTCAAGCCGGACGTGGCCAAGCAGAAGGTCACCAAGCTCTACGCCGACGACAAGGTGGACCTGGTGGTGGGCACCACGTCGAGCGCGGCGGCCCTCGCGGTTCTGCCGGTGGCCGCCGAGTTCAAGAAGGTCCTGATCGTGGAGCCCGCGGTGGCGGACAGCATCACGGGGGAGAACTGGAACCGCTACGTCTTCCGCACCGGGCGCAACTCGAGCCAGGACGCCATCGCCAATGCCCTCGCGGTCGCCAGGCCGGGGGTATCGATCGCCACCATCGCCCAGGACTACGCGTTCGGCCGCGACGGGGTCTCGGCCTACAAGGCGGCGGTCGAGAAGGCGGGAGCCAAGGTCGTCCACGAGGAGTACACGCCCACCACCGCCACCGACTTCACCGCGCCGATCCAGAAGATCATCGGGGCGCTCAAGGACAAGAGCGGCCCCAAGTACGTCTTCGTGATCTGGGCGGGCAAGGGCGGACCGTTCGGGCAGCTCGTGGACAATCGCCTCGACAAATACGGCATCACGCTGACCAGCGGCAGCAATGTCCTCGACGCCCTCAAGGCGATGAAGGAGGGCAAGCTCGAGGGCATGGTGGGCGGCGCCTACTACTACTACGAGATCCCCAAGAACCCGGTGAACGACTGGCTGGTCCGGGAGCACATGAAGCGCTTCAACGAGCCGCCCGACTTCTTCACCTGCGGCGGGTTCGCGGCCGCGATGGCGGTGGTGGCGGGGATCCAGAAGGCGGGCGGGACCGACACCGAGAAGCTCATCGCCGCGATGGAGGGCCTCGAGTTCCAGACGCCCAAGGGCAAGATGATCTTCCGCAAGGAAGACCACCAGGCCCTCCAGAGCATGTACTCGTTCAAGATGGTGGCGAAGCCGGAGGTGGCGTGGCTGGTGCCGACGCTGGTGCGCGAGCTGAGCCTGCAGGAGACCGCGCCCCCGATCATGAACAAGCGATGACGACCGTCACCCGCGTCGCGCTCAAGAACGACGTCTCGCTCGCGGTCGCGGAGTGGCCGGGGCCCGGTAGGGGCCCGGCGGTGGTCTGCGTCCACGGATTGACCGCGAACCACACCTGCTGGGCCAGCGTGGCCGACGTGCTCTCGCCCGCCCACCGGCTGATCGCCTACGATCTCCGGGGGCGGGGCGAGAGCGACAAGCCCGAGACGGGCTACAGCCTCGCGCACCACGGCGAGGACCTGCTCGGGCTCCTCGATCACTTCGGCCTCAAGAAGGCGGTGCTGGTCGGCCACTCCCTGGGCGCCCACATCGCGGTCCGCTTCGCGGCCACCCATCCCGAGCGGGTGGCCAGGCTCGTGGTGGTCGACGGGGGCATCGACGTGCGGCACGAGGTGCTCGAGTCGCTCCGGCCGGCCATCAACCGCCTCGGGGTCGAGTTCCCCTCGCTCGAGATGTTCCTGGGCTTCGTGCGCATGCTGCCGATGTTCGAGGGGCGCTGGAACGACTACCTCGAGCGCTACTTCCGCTACGACGTCGAGGAATTGCCCGCGGGCACCGTGCGCTCCAAGGCGGCGCGCCACGCCATCGAGGAGGAGATCGGCAACCTCGAGCGCGAGCGGCTGTGGGTGTATCACCACCAGATCAAGGCGCCCACCCTGATCTTCCGCGCCCCCGACGGGCTGCTCACCCCCACCGACTGCCTGATGACGCAGGACGAGGCGGAGGCGATGGCCGCCGCGATCCCGCGCGCCAAGCTGGTGGTGGTGCCCGGGACCAATCACTACACCGTGCTGCTGGGGCAGCACCCGAAGGTGAAGAACGCCCTGCGAACCTTCCTGAAGGGGACCTAGCACGGCGTCGGCCCCGGTCCTCTCCACCCGCGACCTCACCATCCGCTTCGGAGGCCACGTCGCGGTGGACCACGTCACCCTCGACGTGGCGCCTCACACGCTCAAGTCCATCATCGGCCCCAACGGGGCGGGCAAGACCACCTTCTTCAACCTGCTGAGCGGGCAGTACCGGCCGAGCGAGGGGCGGATCCGGTTCAAGGGCCGCGACATCACGAGTCGGGGGGCGGCGGCGCGAACCCGGCTCGGCATCGGGCGCTCCTTCCAGCTCACCAACATCTTCCCCACCCTGACCGTGCTCGAGAACGTGCGACTCGCGGTGCAGGCCCATCGCGGGCTCGGCTTCACCGCCTGGCGCGACTACCGGAGCTTCCCGGACCTGGAGGACGCGGCGTACCGGCGGCTCGAGACCGTGCTGCTGGAGACGAAGTGGGCGGCCCCGGCCGGCGCGCTCGCCCACGGCGAGAAGCGGAAGCTCGAGCTGGGCATCCTGCTCGCCCTCGAGCCCGAGGTGCTCCTGCTGGACGAGCCCACCGCGGGGATGTCGCTCGAGGAGGTACCCGCCATCATCGGGCTCATCGACGCCATCCGGGCCCGGCGGGACCGGACCATCCTGCTCGTCGAGCACAAGATCGACATGGTGATGGCGCTCTCCGACTCGATCGCGGTGCTGCAGGATGGGCGCCTCATCGCGGACGGGCCGCCCGCCGAGGTGAGCGCGAGCGCGGCGGTGCAGGCCGCCTACTTCGGGAGCGCGCATGCCTGAGCTGCTCGAGCTGGAGGACGTGCACACCGACATCGGACAGCACCACATCCTGCAGGGCGTCTCCCTGCGGGTGCGCCCCGACGCGGTCACCGTGCTCCTCGGACGCAACGGGGCGGGCAAGACCACCACGATGCGCACGGTCATGGGCGTGCTGCGGCCGCGCCGCGGGGCGGTCCGCTTCGCCGGCCGTCCGATCCACGCCCTCGCCCCGCACGCCATCGCGCGCCTCGGCATCGGCTACGTGCCGGAGGGGCAGGGCATCTTCGCCACCCTCACGGTGGACGAGAACCTGCGGGTGGCCATGCTGGCCGAGACCGCGGAGAGCCGCGACCGGCTGCGGCGCGCGCTCGCCCTCTTCCCCGACCTCGAGCGCTTCCGCCACGCGCGCGCGGGCACCCTCTCGGGCGGCCAGAAGCAGATGCTCGCGATCGCGCGCGCGTTCGTGAACCCGACGCGCCTCCTGCTGATCGACGAGCCGTCGAAGGGCCTCGCCCCCATCGTGATCGAGCACCTCATCGGCGCGCTCGCCGCGATGAAGGAGCACGCCACCGTGGTCCTCGTGGAGCAGAACTTCGCGATGGCGCGCCGCCTGGGCGACGACTGCTACGTGATGGACGACGGCCGCACCGTGCACGCGGGGCCGATGGCGGCGCTCGCCGCCGACCCGGACCTCAAGCAGCGGTACCTCGGCATATGAGGCGCGCGGTCGCGCCGCTGCTCGGGCTCGCCCTGCTGCTCCTGCCGCTCGCCGCGATCGAGCCCCGCACCTGGCTCACCCTCACGGTGGCCGGCCTCGCGATGGGGATGCTGATCTTCCTGGTCGCGGCGGGTCTCACCCTGATCTTCGGGCTCATGGACGTGCTCAACTTCGCGCACGGCGCGCTCTTCTCCTGGGGCGCCTACGCGGGCTTCAGCGTGGCCGTCCTCGTCAACGGGTACTGGGGCTGGGCCTCGTCCGGGTCGGTGCTCGCGAACGCGGGGCTGCTCCTGCTCGCGGTGGCCGGCGCGGTGGTGGTGTCGTGCGCGCTGGGCATCGCGCTCGAGCGGGTGATCGTGCGGCCGGTGTACGGCCAGCACCTGTTCCAGATCCTGATCACGCTCGGGGCCACCATCGTGCTCGAGGAGTTGATCCGCATCGCGTGGGGGCCGAACGATCAGGTCATGCCGGTGCCGGTCACCTTCAAGGGCTCCTGGGACGTGGCCGACGTGGTGATCCTGCGCTTCCCGGTCATCGCCATCGGGCTGGGCGTCGCGGTCTACGCGGGGATGTGGTGGCTGCTCCACCGCACCCGGGTCGGCCTGATCGTGCGGGCGGGGGTCGAGAACAACGAGATGGTGCAGGTGATGGGGCACGACATCCGCCGCTACTTCACCGCGGTGTTCGCGGCCGGCTCCGGTCTGGCCGGGGTCGGCGGACTCATGTGGGGGATGTTCAGCCAGTCGGTACGCCCCTCGATGGGCGGCGAGCAGCTCATCTTCGCCTTCATCGTGGTGATCATCGGAGGGCTCGGGAGCGTCACCGGCTCGCTGGTCGGCGCGCTGCTCGTCGGCCTATCCTACAACTACGTGGCGTACCTCGTTCCCAAGGCGGCCATCGGGGTGACCATGGCGATCATGGTGCTGGTGCTGCTGGTGCGCCCCACCGGGCTCTACGGGACCGGCAAGTGAGCGCGCCGGCGGGGCTCTCCCCGGTGCAGGCCGCGCGGGAAGCGGCGCGCCGCGGGCGCTGGCGCGAGCCGACCGCGGGCCTGCCGCTGGTCCTGCTCCTCGCGTGGGCGCTCCTGCCCC
>DATFUK010000040.1:0-3678 GCA_035260865.1 Candidatus Methylomirabilota bacterium
CACACCGACGTCGGCGGCACGCGCGATGAGACCCCGCCGGCCTACGTGCGCCAGTACCTCTTCGCGGGGAGCCAGCACACGCCGGGCGCGCTCCCGCCGCCGCCCGCCGATCCCAACACCGGGGGCCGGGGCTTCCACCCCTTCAGCGTGGTGGACTACTCGCCGCTCCTGCGCGCCGCGCTGGTGAACCTCGACCGGTGGGTGGGCGAGGGCGTGGAGCCGCCGCCCAGCGCGGTCCCGCGCCTGGCCGACGGCACCGCGGTGGCCGCCGAGACCACGCGCGTCGTTTACGCGGCGATTCCCGGCGCGCGCTTCCCCGACCACGTCCAGCGGCCGCAGCGGCTCGACTTCGGGCCGGCGGTGGAGCGCGGGATCGCGACCCTGCCGCCCAAGCTCGGCGCGCCCTTCGTGACGTTCGTCTCCGCGGTGGACGGCGACGGCAACGAGCGCGCGGGCATCCGCCCGCCCGAGCTGCGGGTGCCGCTGGCCACCTTCATGGGCTGGAACCCGCGCCATCCGGAGCAGGGCGCCCCGGGCGACATCATGGCGATGATGGGCTCGACCCTGGCCTTCGCGCGGACCGCGGCCGAGCGGGCCCGGACCGGCGACCCGCGCCTCTCCATCGAGGAGCGCTACGCCGGCCGCGAGGCCTACCTCGCGCGGGTGCGCCAGGACGCGGGCGCGATGGTCGCGGCGCGCCAGCTGCTCGCCGAGGACGTGGACGCGGTGGTGGAGCGCGCGGCCGCGCTCTGGGACTTCGTCTGCCCGCGCTGAGCCTACCCTGGCCACGCCGCTGATCGAGTGCCACGCCCACGTCCTGCCCGACGGGGCGCTGGCCCGATTCCCCGATGGCGGTGATCCGCGCTACGTCACCGCCGAGCGCCGGGTGCTCGGTCGCATGCTCGAGGCCCACGACGCCTGCGGGGTGACCCACGCGCTGGTCTCGGACTCCTTCTACATGGAATCGGCGGCCGCCGCGCTGCCCGCCTGGAGCCCGACCGATCGCGCGCGCCTCTACAACGACACGCTGGCCGTCCTGGTCGCCCGGCACCCGGAGCGCCTCTTCGGGGTGGGCTGCGTGGATCCGTTCTCGGGCGAGGCGGCGGCGGCGAGTGGATGCTGAACGAGAAGAATCTCGTCGAGAAGGCGGGGCTGCGCGAGGTGTACGCGCAGTTCACCCGCGTGACGCCGTCCTCACCCGCGCTGGTCGAGTGGGTCAACGCGCTGCGCGGGCAGATCTGATGTCCGCGATCTCGGTCGAGCACCTGAGCCGCTGGTGGGGTCCCACCCGCGCGGTGGACGACGTGAGCTTCGAGGCGGCGGCCGGGAAGATGCTCGTGCTCCTGGGGCCGTCGGGCTGCGGCAAGTCCACCACGCTGCGGCTCATCGCCGGGCTCGAGGCCGCGACGGCCGGGCGTATCGCCATCGGCGGCGTGGACGTCACGCACCTGCCTCCCGCGGAGCGGCGGCTCTCCATGGTCTTCCAGTCCTACGCGCTCTTTCCCCACCTCTCGGTCGCCGAGAACATCGTCTTCGGTCTGCGGGTGCGCCGGGTGGCCGCGGCCGACCGCGCGGCGCGGCTCCAGCGCGTGGCCGCCCTCCTCGGCCTCGACGCGCTTCTCCAGCGGAGGCCGTCGCAGCTCTCGGGCGGGCAGCAGCAGCGGGTCGCGCTCGGCCGCGCCCTCATCGCGGAGACCCCGGTGTGCTTGATGGACGAGCCGCTCTCGAACCTGGACGCGCAGCTCCGCCTGGAGATGCGCCGCGAGATCCGGTCGCTCCAGCAGAGCCTCGGCATCACCATGGTCTACGTGACCCACGACCAGACCGAGGCGATGAGCATGGCCGATCAGGTGATCCTCCTCCGTGCCGGGCGCGTCGAGCAGGACGCCGCGCCCGACCGGCTCTACGCGCGCCCCGCCACCGCCTTCACGGCCCGCTTCATCGGCACGCCGCCGATGAACATCCTCACGCTGGCCGACCGCGCGGGCGGCGCGGTCATCGCGGGTACCGAGGGCCCGCCGGTGCTCGCGGGGCGGGGGACGGGGCTGCTGCTCGGGATACGGCCGGAGGAGATCCGGGTGGATGTGCGCGCGGGCCCCGCGGGGATCGGCGCGAGCGTGGCGGGCGTGGAGTACCTCGGCGCCGATTCGATCGTGACCTGCGCGGTGGGAAGCCAGGCCCTCGCGGTGCGGGCGCCGGGACGGATCACGCTGGCCCCGGGCGCGCCGGTCCGGCTCTCGTGGAGCCCCGAGGCCAGCCACGTGTTCGATGCCCAGAGCGGGAGCCGTCGCGACGACGCTGCCGCCGTTTCATCCATCTCTCGATGACGAGGAGACAGTCATGACGAGACGCATGCTCGGATGGCTCACCGCCGCGGTCCTGCTCGCCGCCTTCGCGGGCGGCGCGGTTCCCGCGGGCGCCCAGGCCCCGGTGGAGCTCAGCTTCTACTACCCGGTCGCGGTGGGCGGCCCGGTGACCAAGATCATCGACGGCCTGGCCGCCGATTTCGAGAAGGAGAACCCGGGCATCCGGGTGAAGCCGATCTACGCGGGCACCTACCAGGAGACCATCGTCAAGGTGCTCACCGCGCTGAAGAGCGGCGAGCCGCCGCAGATGTCGGTGCTGCTCTCCACCGACATGTTCACGCTGATCGACGAGGAAGCGATCGTCCCGTTCGACGACATGGCCAAGAGCGCCGAGGACCGGGCCTGGCTCAAGAGCTTCTTCCCGGCCTTCATGCTCAACAGCCAGACCGGCGGAAAGACCTGGGGTATCCCGTTCCAGCGCTCCACCATCGTGCTGTACTGGAACAAGGAGGCTTTCAAGGAGGCCGGGCTCGACCCGAACAAGCCGCCCGCCACCTGGGCCGAGCAGGTCGACTACGCGCGGAAGCTGACCAAGCGCGACGGGGGAGGGAACGTCACGCAGTGGGGGCTCGAGGTGCCGTCGTCCGGCTTCCCGTACTGGCTCTTCCAGGGCTTCACCACCCAGAACGACGTGCTGCTGATGAACCAGGCCGGCAACGAGACCTACTACGACAAGCCGGCGGTGGTGGAGGCCCTCCAGTACTGGATGGATCTCAGCGGCAAGCACAAGGTCATGCCCACCGGGATCATCGAATGGGGCACCACCCCGAAGGACTTCTTCGAGCGCAAGACCGCCATGATGTGGACCACCACCGGCAACCTCACCAACGTGAAGAACAACGCCAAGTTCGAGTTCGGCGTGGCGATGCTGCCCGCGGGCAAGCGGCGCGGCTCGCCGACCGGCGGCGGCAACTTCCACATCTTCAGGAAGAGCACGCCGGCCCAGCAGGCTGCCTCGCTGCGCTTCATCAAGTGGATCACCTCGCCCTCGCGGGCCGCCCAGTGGGGCATCGACACCGGTTACGTGGCGGTGCGGCCGGACGCGTGGGAGACGCCGGCGATGAAGCAGTACGTGGCGGGATTCGCGGCGGCCGCGGTGGCGCGCGATCAGTTGCCGCACGCGGTGGCCGAGCTGTCCACCCACGACAACCAGCGGGTCACCAAGGCGCTCAACGATGGGTTGCAGGCGGCGCTCACCGGGGCGAAGCCGGCGGAGCAGGCGATGAAGGACGCGCAGCGGGAGGCCGATCGCATCCTGCGGCCCTATCGGCGGTAACTCGCTCGCGTATGCGTTGCGTCGCGCGGTGGGAGG
>DATFUK010000041.1:0-2148 GCA_035260865.1 Candidatus Methylomirabilota bacterium
GCCCGGCACATGCTGCAGGTCGCGCTGGCGATCTACGAATCCGGGCGCACCGGCCACGCGGTGCGCCCGGATTCGATCGGGTAGCGTCTAGAGCACGGAGCGCACGAGACCTCCGTCCACGAGGATGGTGGTCCCGGTGATGTAGCTGGACTTGCCGGAAGCGAGGAACGCCACCAGGTGGGCCAGCTCCCTGGGCTCGCCGACGCGCCCCACCGCGGTCTCCGCCGCGCGCTGGGCCAGCGCCTCCTCGAGCGTGATGCCGAGCTGCTTGGCCCGCGCGGCCACGTTCGACTGCATCCGCTCGCTCATGATCGAGCCGGGGCACACGTTGTTGACCAGGATGCCGTCGCGCCCGACCTCGTCGGCCAGGGTCTTGGCGAAGGCCACCACGCCCAGGCGGGTGACGCCCGAGAGCACGAGATTGGGAATGGGCTGGTAGACGGTGCTGGCCAGGATGTTGATGATGCGGCCGGCGCCGGCGGCCTTCAGATGCGGCAGCGCCTCGCGGCACATCCGGGCGAAGAAGAAGAGCGACCGCTCCACCGCGGTGGCCCACTGCTCCTCGGTCGCGGTCTGGGCCTGGGCGAGCGGCGGGCCGCCCGAGTTGTTGACCAGGACGTCGATGCGCCCGAATCGCTCCACCGCGGCCGCCACCAGCCCGCGGATGGTCTCGGGCCGGTCCAGGTCGCCCGCGAAGGCGAGCACCTCGCGGCCGGTCGCGCCCCGGATGTCCTTGGCGGCCTTCTCCAGGTCGTCTCGCGACCGGCTGCAGATCACCACGCGGCATCCTTCCTGGGCGAGTACCTCCGCGCAGGCCCGCCCGAGGCCCTTGCTGGCGCCGCCGACGATCGCCACCTTGTCCGTGAGCTCGAGATCCATGGCGCGTGTTATATCACCGAAGGCTGTGATACGCTTCAGCGCCGAACATTCTTTTACCGACGAGGTGTCACGATGCGGCCGAACAAGATCAAGCAGATGTGGCGCGAGAACAAGTGCGTGACCATGGGCTGGCTCTCGGTGTCCAACGGGTTCACCGCCGAGGTCATGGCCCGGCAGGGCTTCGACGCCCTCGTCATCGACATGCAGCACGGCCTCACCGACATGGCCAACCTCTGGCCCATGCTCCAGGCGGTCTCCCAGACCGACACGGTGCCGGTGGTGCGGGTGGCCGGGAACGACCCGGCCACGATCATGAAGGCGCTCGATTTCGGCGCGTACGGCATGCTGGTGCCGCTGATCAATACCGCGGAGGACGCGGCCAAGGCGGTGGCCGCGTGCCGCTATCCCCCGGTGGGCATGCGCTCCTCGGGGCCGGTGCGGGCCGTCCACTACGGCGGCGCCGACTACATGGCGAAGGCCAACGACGAGATCGTGGTGATGGCGATGATCGAGACCAAGGAGGGCCTCGCCAACCTCGACGCGATCTGCGCGACCCCCGGGCTCGACTGCATCTACATCGGCCCCGCCGATCTCTCGTTCGCCCTCGGGCTGGCCCCGCGCGGCGACAACCCGGACCCGCTGCACATGGCCACGTGCGACAAGATCCGCGACGCGGCCCACAAGCACGGCAAGAAGGCGGCCATGCACTGCGCGAGCGCCGCGTTCGCGGCCGGCTCGGTCAAGCGCGGCTTCGACCTGGTGATGCTCTGCTCGGACCTGGCCTCCATGGTCGCGGGCGTGCGCAAGCAGCTGGACGATCTGAAGGCGGCGACCGCGTAGCGCGGATCGACCGCGACCCGAAGCGACCCTGACCCACTGACCCGGAGGAACGCGCCATGAAGCGACTGCTCGCCGTCCTTGTGCTTACTCTGTCCATCACCGGCTTCATCGGCGACGCCGCCGCTCAGCAGAAGCTCGTCATCAAGTTCGCGCACCACGCGCCGGTCACCTACCCCTACCAGGACGGCGCGCTCAAGTTCAAGGAAGTGGCCGAGCGGATCTCGGGCGGCAAGCTCGAGGTGCAGGTGTTCGGGGGCGCGCAGCTCGGAGGCGAGCGCGATCTGCTCGAGGGCATCAAGCTCGGCACGCTCCACATGTGCATCGGGGCGGGGGGCCTCGCCAACTTCGCCCCCGCCTACAACGTGGTGCAGCTGCCGTTCCTGATCAAGAACCAGGAGCACATGGTGAAGATCGCGGAGGGGCCGGCGG
>DATFUK010000042.1:0-14161 GCA_035260865.1 Candidatus Methylomirabilota bacterium
CGCGGTCCGGCCCTGGGAGCGGCCGGAGCGCACCTGACTCTCGGCCCGCTTCAGCTCCCCAGCAGCGCGGCCAGCACGCCGCAGGAGGCCACCGCCAGCAGCATGGCCGCGGCGCCGAAGAGATCGGCCGGCCGCACCATCGCCACCTGTTGAGCGTTCAGCGCGAAAAAAAGGGGGCGCGTGGCGGCCAGGCGCGCGCGCGACCCGATCCACACGCGGCGCCGCGCGTCGCGACGCCAGTCGGACTTCCAATCGCGGCGCGTGATCGGCCGCCGCTTCCTGCTTCGTATCACCACCGCTGCCCGCCGCATGGTTTCGCTCCTTTCAGATGTGCCGCATGACGCCGACGACCTTGCCCAGGATGCGGAACTCGCCCCGCCCCGCCTCCACCACGATCGGCTTCATGGTGGGGTGCTCGGGGCGCAGGACGACCGCGCCGCTCTCCCGGGTGAAGCGCTTCACGGTGGCCTCGCCGTCCAGCATCGCCGCGACGATGTCTCCGCTGCCCGCCGTCTCCTGCTTGCGCACGAACACGAGATCGCCGTCCATGATGTGGGCCTGGATCATGCTGTCGCCCCGCACGCGCAGGGCGAAGACATCCTGGCCACCCGCTCCGAGCCATTCCGGCCGGAGGGGAATGGTGTCCTCGTGGTTCTCCACCGCGGTGATCGGGGCGCCCGCCGCGATGCGTCCGAGCAGCGGGATGCCCGGCGGGATGGCCGCCGCCTCGGACCGGCGCGCGCCCTTGTGGGCGGGCAGCACCAGGGTCCGGGAGGCCCGCTTGCCGGTCACCCGGCGCTCCAGCATGCCCTTGCGCTCCAGCGCCCGCAGGTGATCGAAGGCCGCACGCGCCGTGAAGTGGAAGCGCTCCCCGATCTCGCGGACCGTCGGAGGCACGCCCTGCCGCTCGCCGAAGGTGCGGATGAACTCCAGCACCTCCCGCTGCCGAGCCGTCATCTCTTTCACGCTGTCCGTTCCTCCCTGGGTTCGCCGGGCTGAGCCATACCTGGAGCCTCAACAGATGATAGTCAACACCCGTTGAGCTCCACAAGCAAAAAAAAGGGGCTACCCGGCGGGCTCCCAGGGCTCGCAGACCGGGCAGGCCGCGTAGCCCGCCTCCCGGGCCTCCACCACCCGCTTGAAGTACACCCGCTCGGGCTCGGCGATCCGGCGCGCCCAGCTGCAGTCGCGCCCGTGGAAGAGCTTGGCGCTCCGCTGGGCCAGGTAGTTCTCCCCCTCCGGAACGGGGATGGCCGGCGTCTCGTACGGGTTGAGCACCGACTCCGGCAGGGCCTCGGTGGTGCCCACCGGCTCGCTGACCGGGTCCGAGGGGGTGGTCACCGGCGTCGGATCCGGCAAGGGATCCAGCTCGTTGATCCGGAGGTTGGTCTCGATGGTGGACCGGAACTCGTCGCTGGCCCGCCGGAACTCGCGCATCGCCCGGCCGAGCGAGCGGCCCAGCTGAGGCAGGTTCTTCGGCCCGAACACGAGCAGAGCGATCACGAAGATGAGAGCCAGCTCCTGCAGGCCGATGTCGAACATGGGTGGTCGCGCTCAGCCTCCGACTATATCACCACGCGCGCGCCGCGACCCGAGCGCAACATGTGCGCGATCTCCGCGCGTTGACGGCGGGCGCCGCGCGACGCCGCCCCGCGACATCGATTCCGCCATGCTTTCCCTTGCGCCGCTCCCGCGCTGAACGCATAATCAGTCACCCGCAGCGGGTGTACCGGGGAAGGCGCCGCGCACGGGGACGACGTTGATTCGAGACAAGGGAGACCAACCGTGATGGCGGATGCCCGACTGAGAATCCTGCTGCTGGCGACGCTCGTCGTCGCTCTTTCTCCTCTGTCCGTGCTCGCGCAGGCGCAGCCGGTGGGTGTCGTGACGACGCTGACCGGGGAGGCCACGCTGGCCCGCACCGCGCTACCCGCGCCGGTCGCCTTGAAGTTCAAGGACGACGTGTTCGAGCGGGACCGGATCAGCACCGGTGAGAAGTCCATCGTGCGCGTGCTGCTCGGCGGCAAGGCGATCGTCACCGTGCGTGAGCTCTCGGTGGTGACCATCACCGAGGAGCCCGGGCGCGCCACCGTGGATCTCAGCTCGGGCAAGATCGGCCTCTCCGTGGCCAAGCAGCGCATGCGCCCGGGCGAGACCCTGGAGATCCGCACCCCCAACGCGGTCGCGGCGGTGCGCGGGACCGTCATCACGGTCGAGACCGCGATGGTCGCGGGCAACCCGGTGACCGAGTACGACGTGCAGTCGGGCACCCTCGAGCTCCTCCAGCCGCGTCCCGAGCTGCTCTCCCCCGGCCGCGGGATCACGGTGAACGGGCCGACCGCCGGGCTGCAGCGCGCCGCGCGCCCGGACGCCTTCACCGCCGGCTTCGAGCGCGGCGCGGGCTCCGGGGGCGCTTCGCAGGGTGCCGCCACCGAAGGCTCGATCCAGAACGGCATGGCGCAGGCGAGCACGTTGGCCCTGATCCTCAACCCGGGGCCGAATCCGCTCACGACCCCGATCGCGGGGGCTACGACGGGCACGCTCCCACCGCCTCCCAATATAGGGACGACCGGGAAAACAGACGACGACATCAAGAAGACCGGTGGAGAGCCGCCGATAGTGGTGTCACCTGGCGGTGGCACCGGCGGCAACGGCGGCGGCACCGGCGGCGGTGGTGGCGGTACCCCCGGGGCAAACGTACTGGTCAATCCGGGCTTCGAGAGCGGGCTCGCGGGCTGGACGCTGAACGGCGCCGGCGGCGTGATCTCGAGCCTGGGCTCGATCACTCCGCCCGAGGGCCAGAACATGGCCCTGATCCACACCGCGACCGGCGCCCTGTCGGTGCCGGCGAATCCCACGCTGTTCCCGTCGGCCCCCGCCAACGTCACCCAGGGGAGCCGGCTGTCCCAGGCGTTCAGCGTGACCGGAGGCGGCCTCTACACGATCGCGGTCAACTACAACTTCATCACCAACGAGTTCCCGACCCAGTCCGTCGACGATCCCTTCCGGTCGTACGTCATCAGCCCGTCGGGCGTCCTGACCCAGATCGCCGCCGAGAGTCGCCTGACGTCCACGTTCCAGACCTCGTCGGAGGTCACGAACACGCTGGGCTTCGCGACCTCGAGCTCCCACGGCCGGACCGGTTTCAAGCAGGTGGTCACGCAGTGGGTTCCGGAGACCTCCGGCTCCGCCACGCTCAACTTCGACGTCTTCGACCGTGGTGACACGATCTTCGACTCCGCGGCGTTGGTCGACGCAACGTCGGTCGCGCAGGATCCGCCGCTCTATTTCCTCCGGCGTGGCGACAGCCTGGTGCGCACCGGTACCGATCCGCTGCTCCGCTTGTCCGACACCACCCAGACGTTCGATTCGCTCATGGTGGTCTGCTGCGACGGGCGCGCAACGCTGGCCGGTCCCCTGCTCCAGGCCACCGACAGCAACCTGACCGTGCCGTGGAGCCTGCTCGCGGTGATGCAGGGCGGGGTCCTGACGACGTCCACCACCGAGCCGCTCGTCCGCCTCGACGGCGGCGTCTACACGTTCGGCGGCGCGGGCGTTCCGATGTTCGATCTCTACGGCACGACCTCCGCGGTGGATGCGGAGACCGGCTTGACCCTCGGCACGCATCGGCCCCTCCAGCACGCCGGCTCGCTTTTCGACGCGTCCAACGCGACCGTGAGCGCGGTGCAGGCGGTCCGCGTGGACAATGCCCTGCTCGAGGCCAGCGCGCCGCTCCTCGTGCTGCGCAACGGCAGCACGCTGACCACGGCGGCCGACACCGTACAACTCTCCTACCAGGCCAAGGTCACGAGCCTCGGCTCGATCATGAAGCTCGACCGGAGTGCCCTCACCGTCGCCGGGGGCGCCGCGCTCAGCCTGGCCGGCGGCAGCGTGCTCCGCGTGACCGGTGACCTCTTCAGCCTGATGAACGGCAGCTCCCTGAGCCTGCTGAGTGGGCCGCTCGTCAGCCTGAGCGGCGGCTCCATCCTCAACGTGACCGGCGCGCTCATCGGCTTCGGCGGCAGCGGCGGCAACCTGGTCTCGGTCGCCAACAGCTTCTGCCCCTGCACCACGATCGGCGGCATTCCGGTCAGCCTGACCGGCGGCGCGCTGGCCAACAACGTGAGCATCAACGGCGCGATCAAGAACGGCGGCCTCGGGACGCTCAACCTCGCGCCCAACGCCGCCCTCATCCGGGTGGACGGCGCCGGGACCAAGGTCACGATCGGCGGACTGTAGACTTTCGCTTCTGCCGGGACGCGCTCACGGGCTTCCGACGAAAACCGTCGGAAGCCCGTCATGTTTGAAGGGACGCACCCGGCCGCCGAACCGGCCGCCGGTCCCTCCTCTCCAATTATCCGCAGGCTTCCAGCCACCCTCCCCGATGGCAGACGCCTTGCTATCTGATAATCCGCGGACGCATGGACGCCACCGCGCAACCCCTGCACGGAGGGACGATCGTGATGACATGGCTGGTGCGCTTGACCTCGATGGCCCTGCTCGTCGCGGTATGGCCGGGCCCCGCCCCGGCCCAGACCGCGGACGAGGGCGGCCGGGGCGTCGGCGTCGTCACCACGCTCGCGGGCACGGTGACGGTAGCCCGGGCCGCGCTGCCTGCCCCCCAGCCCCTGCGCTTCAAGGACGCCGTCTTCCTGCGCGATCACATCGCCACCGCCGAGAAGTCGGTCGTGCGTGTGCTGCTCGGCGGCAAGGCGCTCGTCACGGTGCGCGAGCTCTCGTCCCTCACCATCAAGGAGGAGACCGGGCGCTCCAGCGTGGATCTCACCGCGGGCAAGATCGCGATGGGCGTCGTGCGGCAGCGCATGCGGCCCGGCGAGGTGATCGAGATCCGCACCCCGAACGCGATCGCGGCGATCCGCGGAACGGTCCTGGTCGTCGAAATCATCCCCGCGCCGGGCAGCTCACCCGGTCAGCCGAGCTACACCACCAAGGTCCACGTCCTGCACGGCCTCGTGGAGGTGTCCGATCCCAATAATCCGGGCGCTCCCGCGGCTCAGGTCGGCACCCTTCAGAGCTGGAGCCGCACCGGGAGCGAGCCCTTCTCGCAGGCGCCGCTGTCGCCCGCCGCGGCCGAGCAGGTCTTCGCCGACCTCCGCTCCGCTCCCCAGATCGCGGAAGGTCCGGCGGAATTCATGGCCACCGTCACCACGCGCGAGCAGGCGAAGGCGCTCGCGGTGGCCGAGTTCCTGGCCCCGGAGGCTGCCGGGGCGGGTGCGGGCGGGGACAACGCGCCGGCCGCGCCGCCGAGCGCGCCGGGTACCGGAACGCCGGGTCTCACCGACGCGTCCGTGATTCCGGTCGTGGCCTCCACCGCCCCGGGCAGCCCGACTCCGGCGTCGAGCGGCCCCACCGGCCAGGCGCGGTTGTCGTTCAACGGGCAGACCGTGACCGCGCTCGGCAGCCTCTACTCGTTGACCGCTGGGCAGACGGACTCCCTGACCGTGCCGATCCTCGAGGCGCTCGGCAGCTCGCTGAGCGTCGGCCAGAGCCTGCTGGACGTCGCGGGCGGCGCCACCTTCGCGAGCACCGGGACGGCTCCCCTGCTCTATCTCGATCCGTCGAAGCTCGGCGCGGCCAGCGTGCTGACCCTGGGCGGCGGGGCGGCGTTCAGCCTGAGCGGGACGCTGTTCCACGATCAGAACGGCGGGATCGGTCTCAGCTCCGATGTCGTGCGTGTCACCGGCGGCGCCAGCCTGATCGGCAGCGGCGCCTCCGCCCTGGTGGACCTGGTCGGCTCGCGCGCCAGCACCGCGGGCACGTTCCTGTCGGTGAGCGCGGGGGCGGTCGTGGACCTGGTCCGCGCGAGCGCGCCGCTGCTCAGCCTGACCCAGCGCGCGGCCCTGACCACCGACCGCAGCCTCGTCGAGGTCTCGAACACGGCCGCGCTGAGGCTCAGCCAGATGACCGCGCTGACCGCGAGCAGCCTCACCATCAAGGGCCACGGGGTGAGCCTCTCGGGCAGCGCGACCATGTCCGTCGCGGGCGACCTCTTCCGCATCGCCAACGGCAGCACACTCACTTTCACCAACGGCGCGCTCCTGAGCCTCTCCGGCACCTCCACCCTCAACGTCACCGGCGCCCTCATCAACTTCATCGGCACCGGCAACACGTTCTCGATCACCAACAACCTCTGCGGCAATGGGGGCTGCTCGATCATCGGGGGCCTGCCGGTCTTGCTGACCGGCGGCGCGACCGCCGGCAACGTCACGCTCAGCAATCCGGTATTGAACGCGGGCGTGGCGAACAACAACTTGAACATCACGCCGGGATCCGCGGTGATCAGCGTCACCGGCGGCGCTCAGATCAAGCAGGGGCCCTAGGGCGGGACCTCAGTACTGCCAGGAGAGGGTGAGCGACCAGACGTTGCGGTTGTAGCTGTAGACGGCCAGATTCGAGTCCGCGACGGTCCGCTGGTACTCGGCGGCCAGAGTCAGCGGGCACGGGGCGTTCGACGCGCAGCCGATGGAGGCCGGTCCCAGGTTCGCGGCCAGCACCTGCTCCACCCGCACCACGTGGTTCTGCTCGAAGTCCTCCCGCTCCCGCGTGCCCGGGTTCAGCACCGGCAGCAGCGTGTTGGCGTGCAGGTAGTGCCGCTGGTGCAGATCGAAGTCGTACTTGAGCCGCGTGGTGCCCCAGGGTAGCGTGTACTGCCCGCCGGCCAGGAAGCGATTGCCCGCGTACTTGAAGTTCCTCCCGTCCGCGTCCTCGTAGTCGAACTGGTAGCCCACCCGGATGTAGTGCTTGTCCTGGGCGAAGCGGAAGACGTGGGTCAGGCCGACCATCCAGTTGCGGGCGTCGCGATCCTCGTCCAGCAGCTGTCCGGGCGAGGCGTAGAAATCCTTGTTCTGGAAGCGCGCCAGGATCGTGCTGAGGTTGCCCTGATTCTCCACCAGGGTGCCGAAGATGGTGGCGGTGTGGCGCTGGAGGAAGTCGTCGTTGCCGAGCGATAGGTAGTCCCAGGAGTACTGGGTGCCCACCTGGAACGGCATGGACCCGACGGCCGACCGGTAGGAAATGTTGCCGGCCACCAGGTGGTTCTGCACGTTGAAGTCCGGCAGGCGGTTGTTGTACGTCTGGAAGAACGAATACGTGACCGAGGACTCCCAAGGCCCGGTCCGCAGCCACGTGTAATCGAGCCGCAGCGCGGCGATCTCGCCGGTGGTGGCCGTCTTCCGGCGGCGGAGCGACTCCGCGGTAGGATCGTGGCTCGGCTGCGGGATCACCGCCACGTTGCTGTCGTAGAGGAAGCCCACCCGAACCTCGGCGTGGAAGCGCCGCTCCTGGTCCCGTACCGATGCCAGCGAGTCGCGGATTCGCTCGGCCGGGCCGGTGAGCGCCGAGCCGGTCTGCAGCCGGAGCGCCGCGTCAACCTCCGCTACCGCCTGCTCCGGGAGCCCCAGGATCGCCAGGGTGAGGCCGGAGTAGAACCGCACCAGCTGCTGGATGTTCGGGTTCTTCGACGTCTCGGCCCGGAAGGCCCTGAGCGCGCCCTGGTAGTCCTTCTTCCGGTAGCGGATCAGCCCGACGTAGTAGCCGACCCCTTCGGTCTGGGGCCGCTCGTTGAACACCTGGGTCAGCGGGCTCTCGGCCTGGTCGTAGCGCTCGAGGGCGAAATAGGCCACGCCCAGGAGGAAGAGGATGGATTGGTCGCGGGGGGCGAGCGCCCGCGCCTTCTCCAGCACCTCCACCGCCTGCTCCGTCTTCTGCTGGGCCATCAGGACCAGGCCGCTGTAGTAGAGAGCCTCGACATTCTTGGGGTCGAGCGCGAGAGCCTCTTTCAGCGACGCCAGGGCCTCGTCGTACTTGCGGGCGTCATAGGCCAGGATGGCCTGCGCGACGAACACGTCGGCCTCGGACTGCTGGGCCTCCGCCGGCGCCACCGCCCCCGCCAGCAGGCAGGCGTTCGCCAGGCAGAGGTCGAGAATCAACATCGCCGCCAGCACAGTCCGGCGCCTCTTCGTCGAGCGATCTCGTGTAGGGGGCATGATCAGAGCCGCTAATGTACCGAGAAGGAGCCCGAATAGTCCAACTTTCCGGGTACCCGTCAAAACCCTGTCACAAGCCGCTACCGACCCGGGTAAGGTAGGCCCGTGACCACGCCCTTGATCGAGAATGAGGCGGTCTGGGCGGGCCTGGAGCGGGCCGTCGCCGCCCGCCGTCGGCCCATCATGGAGGGCCTGGCGGGCTTTCTACGCCTCGATACGGTGAGCCAGAACTCCGTGGGCGTCCGAGCAGGCGGAGAGTGGCTGGTCCAGGCCATGAAGTCCCGCGGCCTCGGGGCGCAGGTCATGGAGACCGGAGGGAATCCAGCAGTTTACGGCTCGCTTCCGCTCCCCGGTGCCCGCCGCACGGTCTTGGTCTACTGCCATTTCGACGTCAAGCCGGCACCCCCGGCCGGGTGGCTCCAGCCGTCGCCCTTCGAGCCCGTATTGCGTCGTGGGACCGCCGAGGAGGGTGCGCCGGTCCTGGGCCTGGCCGACGTGGCCGACGACCTGCTGCCCCAGCACCGGCTCTACGCTCGGGGCGCCTCGGACGACAAGGGCCCGATCTGGGCGCATCTCACCGCGCTCGAGCTGATGCGGGCCCAGGGCATCGCCCCCCGGGTGGCCCTAAAGTTCATCTTCGACGGCGAAGAGGAGATGGGTAGCACCCATTTCGGCGCGTTCACCGAGCGGCACCGCGATCTGCTGGCCGCCGACGTCGCGCTGGTGATGGATGGCCCGAAGGACGCGAGCGGCCGCCCCACGGTGGCCTTCGGGGCGCGCGGGATCCTCTCGCTCGAGCTCACGCTCGAGACGGCCCGGCGCGACGTGCACTCCGGTAACTTCAACGTCCCGAACCCGGCCTGGCGCCTCGTCGGCCTGCTGGCCTCCATGGCCGCGCCCGACGGCACGCCGCTCATCGAGGGCCTCGAGGACGGTGTGGTTCCGCCCACCGCCGCGGAGCGCGAGCTGATGGGCCGCATCCCGCTGGACCGCGCCGCGATCGAGCGGGAGCTCGGCGTGACCCTGCCGCCCGAGTACCTCGAGCGGCTCATGTTCCGCTCCACGCTCACCATCCGCGGTCTCAAGAGCGGCTTCACCGGCCGGGAAGCGCAGACCGTCATTCCGAGCCAGGCCACGGTGGCCTTCGACGCCCGGCTCGTGAAGAACCAGCGCGTGGACGTGGTGTACCGGCGGATCCTCGACCACATCCGGGCGCAGGGCTTCACCGTGATCGAGTCCGCGGACGCGCCGTTCCCCGACGAGCTACGCGGGCGGGCGGTGCGGGTGGTGGAGCGGCGGGGCTACGATCCGGCCAAGACCGCCGCCGACCTCCCGATCTCGCGCCAGGTAATTCAGGCGGTGGAGCGCGCCCACGGCGGCGAGCCGGCGGTGGTGCTGCCGACCATGGGCGGGAGCGTGCCCCTCTGGGCCTTCACCGACATCCTGAAGCTGCCGACCATCGTCGTGCCCTACGCCAACGCCAACAATCGCCAGCACACCCCCAACGAGCACCTGCGGCTCGACCACCTGTACCAGGGCGTGCTGACTACTGCGCGCCTGCTCCACGATCTCGGCTAGCCCCGCTTCGTCGTAGCCGCGTGATCAGGCGCCGTCTCAGGATGGACGGCTCAACTCATCGCCCTATCAGAGACCTGGCTCCCGGCTCGCTCATGCGGGACGGTCGGGACTCAGCCCTGAGGCAGCCGCCCGGTCCACCAACCAGATGAGCCGGCCGGCCTCGGGTGCCACGAGCTGGACCGGGAGACGCTCAGGCTCCCGTGGGCCCTCCAGAGCCTCGCGGAGCGAGGCGGCCTTGTCGGCGCCGGTCACCAGCAGGCGAATCTCCGCCGCCCGGTTGATCAGGGGCGGCGTCATCGTGATGCGGGTCTTGCCGATGCGGGCCACGGTGTAGCCCACCACCCAGCGGCGCCGCTCGGTGAGCGCCTGGCTGTACGGGAACAACGACGCGGTATGGCCATCGCCCCCCATGCCGAGGAAGATCAGGTCGAAGATCGGGGGCAGGCCTTCGTCGGGGGCCGCGAAAACCCGGCTCAGCTCCTCCTGGTACCGGGCCGCCGCCTGCTCGGGATCCGCGAGCTCGCCGTGGATGCGATGAATCCGCTCCGGCATCACGCCGAGCTTGCCCAGCAGGACGGAGGCGGCCATGCCGTAGTTGGACTCGGGATGCTCCGGGCCGACCGCGCGCTCGTCGCCCCAGAAGAACTCGACGCGCCGCCAGTCGAGCTGCGCCCAGCGGGGGGACTCGGCGAGGATCTCGTACATGCGACGGGGGGTGGATCCGCCGGACAGGGCGACGCAGAACCGCCCGCGGTCGGCGATGGCCGCCCGCGCCAGCTCCACCAGATCCTGTGCCGCCGCCCGACTGACCGCCTCCGGGTCGGGAAGCCGACGAATCGCCCTCACTGAGACGGGAACCGGATCACGTGCTCGTCGCTCCTCGCCTCATCTCCCGGATGCCCGCCCCATCGGCGACCAGGACCAGATCGGTGGTGCCCAGGAACAGCCCGGTGTCCACGACGCCGGGGATGGCTCGCAGATCCTGGGCGAACGCGGCCGGCGCCTCGATGGCGCGAACCGCGCAGTCGGCGATGCGGTTCCCGTTGTCGGTCACGACCGGAACCCCGCCGGAGGTGCGGAGGGTCGGCCGGCATCCCAGCGCGGCCAGCTCGCGTACCACGAGCGGCCACGCGAACGGGATCACCTCGACCGGCAACCGGCCGCGGCTCCCCAGCACCGGCACCAGCTTCTCCGCGCCGACCAGGATGAGCCGACGGCGCGAAGCCGTCGCCACGATCCGCTCGCGAACGAGCGCGCCGCCGTAGCCCTTGATCAGGTCGAGGTGGGGATCCACCTCGTCCGCCCCGTCCACCGTGATATCGAGAATCCCTGCCTCCAGTCCGACCACCGGCACTCCGACCTCACGCGCGAGCCGCGCCGCCGCCTCCGACGTGGGCACGCCCCGCACGCGGAGCCCACGTGCCACCCGACCTCCCAGCGCCCGGACGAACGCGGACGCCGCGCGCCCCGAGCCCAGTCCGACCAGCGCCCCGTCGCGGATGTGGTCCAGCGCCCGGGCGGCCAGCCCGTCGAGCTGCGCCTGATCCATCCCGACCGCGGGTGCCGTCACGTTCGCGCGCTCAGGCCGGGATCGGCTCGAGGGTCGATTCTCGCATCGGCATCGTCCGGGTCCTCCGCTGCGTGCCCAGCACCCGCTCCGGGTCGTCCAGCTCGCTCCAGTGTACGCTCGGCATCGGCAGCACGGCGAGGCGATCGGGGCACGATCAGGCGTGTCGCGCTTCCAGTAGGCCGAGCGATCACCCGCTGCGTGAAGCCCCTGTTCCTCCGCCGTCCGGTGTGTGGTGTGCAGGATTGACGGGTTTGACGACGGAGGCCGCGCCGACGATTCGGTGCGCCAGAAACGCCCGGGTGTGACGCGGCGGGCCCGCCGGGGACGCGTCGAGCTCGACGCGCAGGCGCTCGAGATCGGCCCCGGTGTCCACGTCGAACCACGTGGGCAGGCAGGCCACCCGAAGGCCCAGGCGCTGCGCCCGCTCGAGCGCACGGCCGAGGACGGCGGCGGTGCTCCAGGGCAAGTTCTCGAACAGCGCGCGGTGGGGCGCCCGCATTCCGATCAGATAGTAGCCACCGTCCTCGGCGGGCCCGAGGACCACGTCCACGTCACGGGCCATGACCAGGCTGACCGCCTCGTCGAGACTCTCGCGCGGCAGCGTCGGGGAATCCGTGCCGATCACCAGCGCCGCCTGGAGGCCCATCGCCAGAGTGTCCTCGATCAAGCCGAGCTGACGCTCGCCCAGGTCGCCGCCGCGCTGCGGGATCAGCGCGAAGCCGGGCGCCTCATCCTCGAACTGCCCCTGCGCCTCGATGGGCGCGTAGGCCATGATCGGCCGCGCCCCGGCCACCATCCGCACTCGCTCGACGGCGTCCAGCAGGAAGCACCGCGCCAGCTCGGCCGCCTCCGGAGCGCGCAGGGGCGGGCAGAGTCGCGTCTTCACCGCCCCCACTCGCGGAGCCTTGGCCATGATCGCCAGCCCCACCGCCCGCTCGGCCTCCGCCATGCCGCCATCATGCCACGCGCGAGGCCCGGGGTCAGGTCTTACATTCCTACATTTCCTCCTCGATCGAAGCAGCGCGCAATCAAGGCGCGCGCAACTGTCGGAGCATGTCCACCTGATCGAGACCGCCCCACTCCTCGAGGAGCCTGCCGTCCGCCACGCGGACGATCGCAAAGAACGAGACCGTCACGCGCCGACCGGTGGGCTCGATGCCGAGGAATGAGCCGCGATGCGTGCCGCGGATCGTCACGCGATACGCCACCCGGTCCTCTTCGGCCAGCATGTCCTCCAGCGTGGCGTCCGCGTCGGGGAACGCGGTCCGGAGCCTCGACGCCCGTTCCCGCTGCTCCTCACGAGTCAGATGAGGACCGGTCGGGCTGAGATGGCGGCGGTAGTCAGGCGCGAAGAACTCCTCGATCACCGCCGCCGTCCACCCGTGTCGCACGGCGGCCAGCACGCGACGGACCAGCGCCTTGTTCTCGTCGGTCGTCATGGCACGGGCGGGCTCAGGCGGCGGCGTGCAGCCGGACCTCGCGCTGAGGGAACGGCATCTCGATGGCGGCGGCCCGGAAGCGCTCCACCACCGCCTGGTAGATCTCACCCTGGGCCGGCCCGTAGTCGGGCACCGCCACCCAAGGGCCGAGCGCGACGTTGATCGCCGAGTCGCCGAGGCTCGCGATGCCCACCAGGGGTGCCGGCGTCTTGAGCACGCGAGGGTTGGCGAGCAGGGTCTCGAGCGCGGCGGCCAGCGCCTTCGGCAGGTCCGTCCCGTACCCGACGCCCACCTTCAGATCGAGCTGCCGGATCGTCCCGTGATTGTGCAGGATCTCGCCGACGATCTTCCGGTTCGGAATGATGACCCGCGACTGGTCCGGGTGCGCCAGCGTGGTGGAAAACAGTTCAATGGAGCTCACCTGCCCGTAGACCCCGACGATCGAGATCCACTCGCCGACCCGGAACGGCTTGGTCAGGATGATGCTGAGCCCCGCGACCACGTTGCTCAGCACGCCCTGCAGCGCGATGCCGATGCCGAGCCCGGCTACGCCGATCCCCGCCACCAGCGGGGCCACCTGGAAGCCGAACTTGTCGAGCGCGACGACCAGGGTGAAGATCAGGACCACGACCCGCACCGTCTTGACCATCAGGCTGCGGACCGGCGGCTCGAGGTGCCGCCGCTCGAGCCACTGCGCCATCAGATTGCCCACCCAGCGGGCCAGCAGCAGGCCGACGCCCAGGATGACGAGGGCGCCCAGGATCTGGAAGCCATAGCGGATCAGCAGGTCGGTGGTGAGCTCCTTCACGGAAAGGGACGGCATGGGCGGGTCCTCCTCGTCGGAATTGGGTCGACCGCGAGGAGATCAAACCACAACTGCGGCAGCTACGTCGCGACTACTCCGTGAGGTACTGGCGGGGATCGACGGCCTGGCCGCGCACCTGGATCTCGTAGTGGAGGTGCGGGCCGGAGGTGCGGCCGGTATTGCCGGTGAGCGCGATGACCTGCCCGCGCTCCACGTGCTCGCCGAGCTTCACGCGCATCTCCTGCAGATGCCCGTACAGCGAGCGCAGCTCGTGTCCGTGATCCAGGATCACGATGTTGCCGTACTCGCCGCCGTTGCCCGCGAAGTACACGGTGCCGGTGGCCGGCGCGTGCACCGGGGTGCCGCGCCCGGCGCTGATGTCGAGGCCGCGGTGGAACTCGGGCTCACCGGTCCAGGGTGACTGGCGCTGGCCGAATCGGGAGTTCAGCGGCCCGCGGACCGGCCACCGGAACGGCATCGAGAGCAGGACGGGGCGGGTGCGCTCCACGTAGCGGCCGAGAGCGCGGAGGCTCTGGCCGCTCTCGCTCACCGTGCTGGCGAGGAACGCGAGCTGCTGCGGCAGCGCCGGCCCTTCGCTCGCGAAAACCAGCGGCAGGACCGCGACCGCGCCGCCCATCCCGGTACCCTTGCCGACCTGGCCGGGGGCGGGACCGAATGCACTCCAAAGGCGCACGTGCATGTCCTGCCAGCCCCCGACCTCGCGGTTGACCTCGGCCACCCGCTGCTCGAAAGCTTCCAGCTG
>DATFUK010000043.1:0-2285 GCA_035260865.1 Candidatus Methylomirabilota bacterium
CGGATCCTCGGCCAGATGGCGGACGAAGCCGACTACGTGCTGCTGGACTCGTCCCCGATCTTGCTGATCCCGGACAACCTGTACATGGCGGCGGCGGCCGACGGTATCGTGCTGGTCGCCGCGGTCGGGCAGACGCGGCCACGCGACCTGTTGCGGACGAAGGCAATCCTGGAGCGGTCGGGCACCCCGATTCTGGGAGTGGTCCTGAACCGGGCCCCGATCAACCACGTGAACGCCTACTACAAGGAGTACAGCGCCTACTATGGCTCCTGAGCCTATGTCTCTCAACGACAACGGAGGACTTCCTCTCATGTGGAACGAGACTCTTCTGCGGAAGCTCGAGAGCCGCACCGCTCGCGTCAGCGTCATCGGTCTCGGTTACGTCGGGCTCAGCCTCGCGGTGGAGCTCGCCAAGGCGGGTTTCGAGGTGCGGGGTGTGGACCTCGACCTGGAACGGGTGAACCTGCTCAATCGCGGCAAGTCGTACCTGGTGGACGTGGCCGGCGAGGCTCTCGCGCCGCTGGTGGCGTCTGGTCGACTCGCGGCCTCGACGGATTGTTCGGCCGCGGGCGAGGCGGATGTTCTGATCATCTGCGTACCTACGCCACTGCGGAAGACCAAGGAGCCCGACATCTCGTTCATCTTGTCGGCACTGGAGAACACGCTGCCGCATCTGCGGAGCGGTCAGCTCATGGTGCTAGAGAGCACGACATATCCTGGAACTACCGAAGAGGTGATTCAGCCGCGGCTCGAGGCGAGCGGCTTGGTGATCGGGAGGGATTTCTTTCTGGCCTTCTCGCCGGAGCGCGTCGATCCGGGGAACAAGCGGTTCACCACCGCGAACATCCCGAAGGTCGTGGGCGGCGTCACGCCCGCGTGCACGAAGCTGGCCGCGGCCCTGTACCGCCAGGTGACGTCGACGGTCTTCGAGGTGTCGAGCCCGCGGGTGGCTGAGACGGCGAAGCTACTCGAGAATACGTTCCGAAGCGTCAATATCGCTCTCGCGAACGAGCTGGCTTTTGCGTGCCGGAGGATCGGCGTCGACCCGTGGGAAGTGATCGAGGCTGCTGCCACGAAACCGTTCGGCTTCATGCCGTTTTACCCAGGACCGGGGATCGGCGGGCATTGTATCCCGGTCGACCCGCTCTACCTGTCGTGGAAGGTCAGGCTCAGCGGCTACGAGGCACAGTTCATCGCACTGGCGGACCAGGTCAATCGGGCGATGCCCGAGCATGTTGTGACCCTGGTGGGCGATTCGCTGAACGACCGGAGCCAGGCGCTGAAGGGCTCAACGGTTCTGGTCCTCGGGGTCACGTACAAGGCGGACGTGAACGACGTCCGTGAATCGCCCGCGCTCGAGATCATCGAGATGCTGGCGCGCAAGGGAGCCAACGTCTCGTATGCCGACCCGTTCATCGCGGAGATCGCGGTCAACGGCGTGAAGCTGAGTGCGGTCGAGCCGACCGAGGATGTGATCGCCGGCGCGAGCTGCGTGCTCGTCCTGACGAACCACTCCGCCTTTGACTATCCGATGATCGCGGAGCGGGCCGCCTTGGTGGTCGATACACGGAATGCACTCAGGGCGTTCAAACCCACCCATCCTTCGATCGTGACCCTCTAAGGTCAAGATGCGTACCGTACTCGTCACCGGTGGCGCTGGAGTAATCGGGTCTCACCTCGTAGATCGCCTGCTCGAGGACGGGGTGGCGGTGCGGGTGTTGGACAATCTATCGACGGGATCTCTCGAGAACCTGCAAGTGGCCGCGGGCCAGCATCTGCGGAACGGAAGCACGAACGGGAGCCGGCTCGAGATCATTATCGGCGATATCCGGGACCGGGA
The DNA here is from genome assembly GCA_035260865.1 of Candidatus Methylomirabilota bacterium. Lineage (GTDB taxonomy): Bacteria > Methylomirabilota > Methylomirabilia > Rokubacteriales > CSP1-6 > CAMLFJ01. Next base: position 1,841 of record DATFUK010000043.1, read on the forward strand.
GCTGCTCCGGAAAGCCCTGCGGAACGTGAAGTACGTGTTTCACATGGCGGCGTTGCCGTGGCGTGCCGCCGCGGAGATAGGTCCGGGTGATATCCACTCTGTCAACGTGGACGGTACGCTGAACGTGCTGCACGGGGCCCTGACCGAAGGGGTCTGGCGGGTGGTTCTCGCCTCGTGCGGATCGGTGTATGGCACCACGGAGACCGCCTCGCTGTCCGAGGAGAGCGCGGTTCGGCCGGCGAGTCTGTTTTCGGCTTCGAAGGTCGCCGCGGAGAGCTACTGCCGAGCGTTTTACGCGCGCCACCAGCTGGATACAGTCGTGCTTCGGTACTTCAGCGTCTACGGTCCTCGTCAGAAGAAGTGGTCGGGGGCGATCATACCGAGGCTCATAGACGCCCTCCAGCAGCGCCGGCCCTTCGTGCAGGAGAACGAGGGGAACGCGGAT
>DATFUK010000044.1:0-14899 GCA_035260865.1 Candidatus Methylomirabilota bacterium
CCGACCCCCGCCTCCAGGAACGGACGCGTGACCGCGAGGACCCGCGGGTCCACGGGCGCGAAGCCCGCGTAGTCGAGGTAGACGCGCCCGGGCTCCGCCCCGGACTCCACCGCCATCTACCGCATCTTCCTGATCACGAAGCGGTAGACCGCCCCGTCCCGGATGACCTCGAGCAGGTCGTTGCCGGTGTTCTGCGCCCAGCTCCGCATGTCGGGGTCGGAGGCGGGATCGTCGGACAGCATCTCGAGTACCTGGCCCACCGCCATCAGCGCCATCGCCTCGCGGGTCTTGACGATGGGCATCGGACAGAACAGCCCGGTGCAGTCAATCTGCCTGTCAGGATTGACGAGTTTCGCTTCCAGAGCCATGGCAAGCTACCGTACCCCAGCCTTCCGCACCCCGTCAAGGAAGGGCGCCGCGCCGAAATTCTCGCCACATTGAAGGCCCGTCGCCGCTTATTCTTGGATGGACGCCATGGCCAGACGCGCCAGAGCTGCCGAGACCCCCGCGGCCCGCCGCATCAAGCGCAAGATTCTGATCGCGATGAGCCTGACCGCGTTCCTGCCGATGCTGGTGGTCGCCTACCTGGTGTACGCCTACGCGCTCCCTCTCCTGGACCCGGAGGCCCAGGAGCGCAACCTGCCGTGGATGCTCGTGATGCTCGGCGGCACCGGGCTGCTCATGGCCGCGGGCAGCTTCATGCTCTGGGACCTGGCCACCTCGGTGGTGCGCCACGCCCACGCGCTCGATGCGCCGCGCCGCCCCGCGACGGTGCCGGGCGCGTCGCGGACCGCACCGGGCCCGACCCGGCCCGCGCCGAGCCTCGAGACCAGCGCGGTGCAGCAGTACGTGCAGCAGAGCGACGAGGTGGACACGCTGATGCACTCCTTCTCGCGCATGCTCGTCACCATCGAGCAGCAGGCCTCGGACGTCAACGAGTACGCCCGGCGCCTCGACACCGCCTACAAGGAGCTCGAGTCCACCAGCGCCCAGCTCAAGGAGTTCTCGTTCAAGGACGAGGTCACCGGCCTCTACAACCGCCGGTTCTTCTCGATCCGGCTCGAGGAAGAGGTCTCGCGCTACCGCCGCTTCAACCATCCCGTCTCGGTGGTGCTGCTCGACCTCGACGGCTTCAAGGCGGTGAACGACGACCTGGGCCACGGGGCCGGCGACGAGACACTGCGGGCGATGGCCGAGATCCTCCTCAAGCAGTCGCGCGGCATCAACGTCATCTGCCGCTACGGCGGCGACGAGTTCGCGGTCCTGCTGGTCGAGACCTCCAAGAGCGGCGCGCGTCTGTACGCCGACCGCATCCGCTACGTGCTCTCCACGTGGACGTTCGCCCACGGTCGCCGGGTGACCGCCAGCTTCGGCATCGCGTCCCTGCCCGAAGACGTGGCCCCCGCCGCCGAGGAGCTGATCCGGGCGGCCGACGAGGCGCTCTACGCGGCGAAACGCGCGGGCAAGAACCGCGTGTCGGTGCACGAGGACGTCGCGGCCGGCCGGCCCGGCGGGCGCGCGGGGGCGTGACCCGATGACCGCGATGACCTCGGCCCGCCGGGTCCTCATCGTCGACGACGAGGGCGACATCCGCACCACGCTCCGCGCGGTGTTCGGCTCTGCGGGCTACGAGTGCCGGATCGCGGGCAACGGCCGGGAAGCCGCCGCGCTCTTCGAGACCGAGCGCTCCCCGCTCACCATCACCGATCTCAAGATGCCGGTGATGGACGGCCTCCAGCTCCTCCAGCACGTCAAGGCGCGGGACGCCGACGCCGCCGTGATCATGCTCACCGGCGCCGCCGACGTGCGAACCGCGGTCGAGAGCCTCAAGCAGGGCGCCAGCGACTTCATCCTGAAGCCGGTCAACCTCGACCAGGTCCTGCTCTCCGCGGAGCGGGCCCTCGAGCGCCGCCAGCTGCTGATGGAGCGCCGCGAGCACCAGGTCCTGCTCGAATACCGCGTGGCCGAAGCCACGCGCGACCTGGCCACCGCCCTCGACGAGCTGCAGCAGACCTACCAGAGCACGCTGGAGGCGCTCGGCTCGGTCCTGGCCACCCGCGAGGTCGGCACCGAGCTCCACTCGCGCCGCGTCCACGCGTACTCGCTGGCGCTGGCCCGCGCCCACGGGCTGCCCGCGGCCGACCTCGACGCGCTGGGCCGCGGGGTGCTGCTCCACGACATCGGCAAGATCGGCATCTCCGACTCGATCCTGCTCAAGCCCGGATCGCTGACCCCCGAGGAGTGGGTGGTCATGCGGAGCCACCCGGAGATCGGCCAGCAGATCCTCGAGGGCATCCCGTTCCTCCGCGACGCGATCCCGGTGGTGCGCCACCACCACGAGCGCTGGGACGGCACCGGGTATCCGCTCGGCCTCGCGGGCGCGGCCATTCCGCTCGGCGCCCGGATCTTCATGGTGGCGGACGCCTTCGACGCGATGACCTTCGACCGGCCCTACTCGAAGGCGATCTCGCTCGACGCGGCGCGCGATCGGATCCGGGATGCGGCGGGCACCCACTTCGATCCCGACGTGGTCGCCACGTTCCTGCGCATCCCCATCGAGGTCTTCGCGGAGGCGCGCGCCCGCTCGATCGACGCGGCCCGCTAGGGCCGCTTCACGTCTCCCCGAGCGCGCGCGTCAGCCGCGCCCGGATGTCGGTCCAGGCCTCGTTCACGTCGGCCGGAGTGGGCAGACGGGCGACCGCGATCTCACGAATCCGCTCGTAGATCTGGTGCTTGCCCCAGTCGCGCACGGCCGGCGGCACGCTCTCGAGGACCCGGTGGGCGGCATCCTGGATCGCGGGTGACCAGCGCCGCTCCATCTCGGCCCGGCGCTCCCCGAAGTCGAACGCCCCGCCGGGCGGGGCCGGCATGGCCGCGCGCAGCCGCTCGGTCGCCTCCGCGTCGACCCGACCGTCGACCAGCGCGACCCCGTACGCCTCGCGGGCGCGCTCGACACTGAGGAACCGCGCGCGCACGTCCGCCCGTACCGCCTCGGGGTCGCGTCGGCGCGGGTCCCCGTGGCCACCCCCGCTCGGCGAGAAGAAGCTCACCACGTCGCCCGGCTCCAGGTGCAGCACGTCCACCTTGCCGATGTCGCGCGCCCGGGCCGTGTCGCGATTGACCACGCAGCTGCCCATCGTCCCCGCCCGGCCGCCCGCCGCGCCCCACGGCTCCAGGCGGCATCGCTCCATCCCACGCGCGGTCACGATGGCGTGCGGGTGGAAGACCTGGAAGTCGAGCCGGACCGCGAGGCCGCCGCGGTACTCCCCCGCGCCGCCGGTGTCGGGAATCAGGTGATAGCGGCGCATGACGATCGGCACCTCGGCCTCGATGCTCTCGACCGGCGTGTTCCGCAGGAAGCCCGCGGTCGAATCCGCGCCGCTGATCCCGTCCATCCCGGGGCGGCCCCCACCACCGCCCAGCATGGGCTCGACCACCTGGACCTGGCGCTGGCCGGTCATGAGATCCAGCACCGAGGCGACCACCGGCGAGATGCCGCCGGCCGGCGCGGCGGGCACGCGGCCGGGGAGCGCCTGGGCGAGCGCCCCGAGCACCGCGTCGAAGACTCGCAGCACGGTCCCGTAGCGCACCCCGATCGGCGACGGGAAGAGGGCGTTGACGAGACAGCCGGGCGGCGCCGTCACCCGCACCGGCCGGAGGATGCTCGAGGCCTTGGGGATACCCGGATCCTCGGTGACGAGATAGGCATTGATCGCCTGGCACAGGAACGGATGCGTCACCCCGTGGCTCGCGATGTTCAGGGCCGAGCCCACCTGCGGATCGGTGCCCGTGAAATCGAGGTGGATCGAATCCTCCGCGATGGTCAGGGCCACCTGGATCCGGATCGGCACCTCCGAGCGGAGATCGTCCTCCATGTACTCGGTGAAGCGGTAGGTGCCGTCGGGGATCTTGCGGATCGCCGCGCGGGCGCGCTGCTCGGCGTAGTCGAGGACCGCGTCGATCCCCTCGACCACCGTGGCGAGGCCGAACTTGACGACCATCTCTTGGATGCGCCGGTCGCACGAGCCGACCGCCGCGACCATCGCCTTGATGTCGCCCCAGTTGACCTCGGGGATCCGGCAGTTGTCGCCGATCAGGTTCTTGACGTCTTCCTGCAGCACCCCGGACCGGAAGAGCTTCGTCGGCCGGAGGCGCAGCCCCTCCTGGAAGATCTCGGTCGCCCGCGGCCACACGCTGGCCGGCACCGCGCCGCCGATATCGGAGGAGTGGACGAAGGCGTAGCCCCAGCAGATGATGCGGCCCTCGCGGAAGATCGGGCGGAGGATGTGGATGTCCGGCAGGTGGGTGCACAGTGGACCCGACAGATAGGCGTCGTTGCAGATGATGACGTCACCTTCGTCGTAGTGGTCGAAATAGGCGAGGGTGTGGGCCATGTTGAGCCCGAGATACGACGACGCGCCGAGGTTCCACGGATACGCGACGTATTCGCCGCCGCTCGAGACGAGCCCGGTCGAGAAGTCCGCGGTCTCCTTCACGAAGGTCGTGTAGGCGGTGCGCTCCATGATCCGCGCCATGTCCTCGACCACCGCCTGGTAGTGATTGCGCAGGATCTCGAGCGTGACCCGGTCGATGGCCACGGCTACCGGCCCTCGATCACGAGGCTGCCGAACGCGTCGACCATCGCGCGGAAGCGCGCCGGCACCAAAGTGGTCGTATCGTCCTGCTCGATGACCGCCGGGCCGTCGACGTGCTGGCCGGCCAGCAGGTCGTGCCGCCGGTACACCGCGGCCTCGTACCGCTGCTTCCGATAGTGGATCGGGCGTCTTCCCACCGGTGTCGCCGGGCCATGTCCGGCCGGCACCGCCTTGAGGCCGGGCTTCGGCGTCGCGCCGGTGATGGTCGCCCGCAGGTCGATCAGCTCGACGTCGGCGGCCCGGTCGGCATGGGCGTACAGGCGCTCGTGGCGGTCGTGAAAGGCGGCGCGCAGGCGGTCGGTGCTCGGCTCCTCGAGCCACGCCGGGTCGATCGGCACCTCGATCTGGAAGGCCTGGCCCACGTAGCGGAGATCGGCGCTGTGGGCGATCGTGCTCGCCGACACCGCGGGCGCCTCCTCGCGGAGCCAGCGCTGCGCGCGCGCCGACAGCTCCGCGCACTCCGCCGCCAGCATCTTCCCCGAGATCGCGGAGAGCTTCCGGTGCAGCGTCCTCACGTAGTCGCTCTTGACGTCGGCCATCATGGCGCCCTGGGCGCAGAGCGTGCCGGGCGACGGCGGCACGATGACCCGTGGGATGTGGAACTCCTCGGCGAGGAAACACGCCTCGACGGGCCCGGCGCCCCCGAAGGCGACCAGGGCGAAGTCCCGCGGATCGAGCCCGTGCCGGGCGAGCACGTTCGAGAAGGCCGCGTACATGTTCGCGGTGGCGACCTCGATCACCGCTTCGGCCGTCGCGTCCGGGTCGAGACCGAGCGCCTCGCCGAGCGGCCGCATGGCCACGGCGGACTTGTCGGGATAGAGCCGGAGGCGGCCGCCGACGAAGTTGTCGGGGTTGAGGAACCCGCACAGGAGGAAGGCGTCGGAGAGCGCCGGCTCCATCCCGCCCCGGCCGTAGCAGGCCGGACCCGGATCGGCTCCCGCGCTGCGCGGGCCGACCTTCAGGACCCCGACCGGGTCGAGCCAGGCGATGGAGCCGCCACCCGCCCCGATCGACGACACGCCGACCACCGGCATGACGATCGGGAAGTCGCCCACCGTCTCGTCGGTCGAGTACACCGGCCGGCCATCCCGCACGAGGGCGATGTCGGCGCTGGTGCCGCCCATGTCGAAGGTGATCAGGTCGCGGTACCCGGCCCCGACGCAGACCTGGGTGGCCCCGATCACCCCCGAGGCGGGACCCGATAGCATGATCTCCGCGGTGGCCTGGCGCGCGTCACGGGCGGTCGTCACGCCGCCGTTCGACTTCGTGATGTACAGCGGCACGCGCACGCCGGCCCGGCCCAGCTCCCGCTCGAGCTGCGCCAGGTACTGGTCCACGCGGGGCCGCACGTAGGCGCTCAGGATCGCCACCATCGTGCGCTCGTACTCCCGGATCTGCGGCCACACCTCGTGCGAGCAGGTGACGTGAAGACCGGGGAAGCGCTCCGCGAGCACCTTGCGGGCTTCCGCCTCGTGCGCGGGGGCCCGGTACGCGTTGACGAACGCGACGACGAGGGCCTCGGCGCCCTCGTGCTCCACGAGCCGCGTCGCCTCGCGGAGGAGCTCCGCACGGTCGAGCGTGGTGTCCACGGTGCCGTCGGCCAGGATACGCTCGGTCACCTCGCCCACCCGGTAGCGCGGGATGAGCGGCAGGGGGCGCGTGGCCGTGAAGTTCACCGGGCTCGCGAGCCGGAGCCGCTGGATCTCGAGCACGTCGCCGAAGCCGGCGGTGACCAGGAGACCCAGCGAGGCGCCGTTGCGCTGGATGACCGTGTTGATGGCGATCGTGCTGCCGTGGACCAGGTAGCCGATCGTCCCCGGGTCGAGCGACCGCTCCGCCACGAGCGTCCGGAGGCCGTCGAGGACCCCGCGGCCGGGATCGCCCGGCACGGTCGGCGCCTTGAAGCTCGAGAGCTCACCGGTGCTCTCGTCGAGGAGGCTGAAGTCGGTGAACGTCCCACCGATGTCGATGCCGAGCCGATAGCGTCCCATCGCCACGCGCCATGCTAGCCACGCGCTAGCGGACCGTCAAGGGGCGGCTCGGATCAGCCCCCCGGTTCCTTCAGGTGGTACTTCTCGACCGCGTCGGCCTTCTGCTTGGAGATCCAGGGCGACGAAAAGGCCTTCAGAATGGACAGCTTGCTGAACACCCCCACCGTCGGTGGGGCATGGAGCGGTACTGAACGGCACTTCGTAGCAAGCAGAACAAGCAGAGCGCGACGGGCGGCCGCAGTGCCGCTGGTCGCCGTGATGCGCCCGAGCCGCGTGAGCCTCACGTCCGCCCAGAAGGATCACCTGACGGCCGACGAGGAATTCGCTCACCCGCCCGAAACCGGCCCATGGCTGCCAAGAACGGCGGCACGCCGGCCCCCGTAGAAGCCGGGAGCTGGCGTGGTAGGGACGGGTGAGCTACTGCGTGACGGAGATCTTGTCGAAGAAGAGGTAGAACGACGGATGCAGCTTGAAGCCCGTCACCTTCTTGGTGCCGGCCGCGTTCTGCACGGCATTGTCCACGAAGATCCAGGGGGCGTCGGCCACCACCAGCTTCTGGACTTGGCGGTAGAGATCCCCGCGCTTCTTGAGATCGACGATCCGGCTCGCCTCGGCCAGCAGCTTGTCAACCTCCGCATTCGCGTAGGCGCCACCCCGGAAGCCGCCCTTGCCGTCGATGGTGAGGCTCAGCATGGGCGCTGGGTCGCCCGGATCGAGCATGAAGGACATGGCACCCATGTCCGCGTCCTGCCCGAAGCCCTTGCCATACTTGTTGAGGTAGGCCCCCCACTCGAATGTCTGGATGGACGCCTGGACGCCCACCGCGGCCAGATCCGCCTGGATCGCCTGGGCCATGGTCTTGGGTGACTGCATACCCGACCCCGACTCAGGGATCCAGAACACCGCTGGGAACCCGTTCGGGTAGCCGGCTTCAGCGAGGAGCTTCTTGGCCCTCGCTGGATCATACGGATACCTGGTCACCTGATCGGTGAAGGCCCAGGGGATGGAGGGCGGGATGGGGCCGATGGCGGCAGTCGCAGTCTTCTTGAGAATATCGTTCGCGATCGCGTCGCGGTTCACCGCGTGGTTGACGGCCCGCCGCACCCGGACGTCGTTGAACGGCTTCTTCTCGCTGTTGAGCGTGACCCACCAGATATGCGGACCCGGCTGCTCGTAGTACACGAGCTTCGGATCCTTCTTCACCTGCGCAACGTTGTCCGGCGGCACGTCCACGATGAAGTCCACCCCGCCGGAGAGGAGCTCGGTCACCCGCGTCTGCTCCTCCACCAGGGGTCGGAAGACGAGGCCGTCGAGCTTCGGCCGACCGCCCCAATAGCCGGGGTTCGCTTCGAGCACGATGCGCACGTTCTTGTCCCAGCTCACGAACTTGAACGGCCCGGTGCCGACCGGGTGACTCGGGAACTCCTTCCCCCACTTCTTCACCGCCGCCGGGCTCACGATCCGGCCGGTGTTCAGCGTGAGGTTGTTGAGTAGCGGCGAAAAGGGCTGCTTGAGGGTGAAGCGGACGGTAGAAGGGTCGACCACCGCCACCTCCTTGATCGCCCCGTAGTAGAAAGAGGCGAACGGAAACGGCCCGGTCTCGGCATACGGATGCTTGGGGTCGAGCAAGCGATCATAGGTGAACTTCACCGCCTCGGCATCGAACGGGGTACCGTCGTGAAACTTCACGTTTCCGCGCAGGGTAAAGGTGTAGACGAGCCCGTCCGGCGACATCTTCCACGACGTCGCCAACCCCGGCTCCTGGGTGAACGTGCCTTCCTTGAAACGGACGAGCGTGTCGTACACGCTCGAGAGCACCCGCATCGAATTGATGTCCGTGAGCTGTCCGGGGTCCATGGACGTGGGCTCGGCGACGAGCCCCACCACGACCGTCTTGCCGGCTGCCATTGCCCCCGGCCCGCCCGTTCCCGCGAACGCCGTCGCGAGGACGACCGCCATCACCAGCGTCCTCTGCCATGCTCTCATGTCGTCGTCTCCTCTTTACCTGCAGGAACCGCATCACCGCAATCGGGGGTCGAGCGCGTCGCGCAGCCCGTCGCCCACGAGGTTACAACCCAGCACGAGGATGAAGATGGCCAGCCCGGGAATGGCCGCCACGTGACCCGCCACCGTGATGAGCTGCCGGCCGTCCGCCAGCATCGTCCCCCAGTCCGCGGTCGGGGGCTGCGCGCCCAGGCCGATGAAGCTGAGCCCCGCGCTCTCCGTGATCATGACCCCGATGTTCATGGACACGAACACCAGGACGGGTCCCACGATGCCCGGCAGGATGTGTCGGCGCAGAATACGCCCCTCGCTGGAACCGACCGCCCTGGCCGCCTCCACGAACTCCTGCTCCCGTAGTAAGAGCACCGCGCCCCGCACCCCGCGTGCGTAGAAGGACACGTTTACCACCGCCACCGCGATCATCGCGTTCACGAGGCCCGGCCCGAGCGAGGCCACCAGCAGCATCGCGAGCAGGATGTACGGGAACGCCATGATGAGGTCGATGCCGCGCATCACAAGGTTGTCGGTCAGGCCGCCGTAGAAGCCGGTCAGCAGACCAACCGCGGTGCCCGCGACCACGGCGAGGAGAGTGGCCAGCATCCCTACCGCGAGCGACACGCGCGCGCCCCAGATCACCCGGCTCAGCAGGTCCCGCCCCAGATGATCGGAGCCGAGCGGATAGCCCGGGGTGAGAGGAGGCGACAGTCGACGGCTCGGCTGGGTGCGGTTGGGATCGGCGAGCGGGAGCGCCGGCGCCAGCAGCGCCATCAGAGCGGCGCCCAGGACAATCAGCACTCCGGCGGCGCGCCAGCGAGCCCGCCGCCGCGCGGACGCGGGACGAGCCGGGGGGGCGCCGGCGTGCGCCGGACTAGACATGACGTACCCGCGGATCCACGCAGGCGTAGAGCAGATCAGTAGCCAGGTTGATCGTCACGTACGTCGCGGCAATCAGCAACACTCCGCCCTGCACCAGCGGAAAGTCGCGCGTGAGGATCGCGTTCACCATCATGAAGCCGATGCCCGGCCAGCTGAAGACGGTCTCCACGTACACCGCCCCGCCCAGCAGATAGCCCACCTCGAGCCCGAGCACGGTGACCAGCGCCACCAGCGTGTTTCGGAAGGCGTGCCAGCCGATCACCCGCGGCTCGGAGGCGCCCTTGGCGCGCGCGGTCCGCACGTAGTCCTGCGCAATCACCTCGAGCATGTTGGAGCGCGTGATGCGCGACACGATGGCGAGCGGAACCAGCGACAACGTGATCGCGGGCAGGATCAGGTGGATCAGCAGGTCACGCGGGCCGCCGGCACCGGTCGGGGAGTACATGCCGGTGCCGGGCAGCCAGCCGAGCTGCACCGAGAAGCCGACGATCAGCAGGAGCCCCACCCAGAACGCGGGCATGCTGATGCCCACCATCGCGGCCACCTGCGAGAGCCGGTCGAGCCGCGAACCGGGCCGCGCAGCACACAGCACACCGAGCAGCACGCCCAATGGGAAGGCGAGCAGGAGCGCACCGGCCGCCAGCACTAGCGTAGCCTGGAAGCGCCGCCACAGCTCCGGCAGCACGGGTCGGCGCAACATGATCGAGCGGCCCAGATCACCCTGCGCCGCGCGCGCCGCCCACCGTCCGTACTGGACAAGCATCGGCTTGTCGAGGCCAAGCTGACCCCGCAGCGTGGTCAGCTCCGCGGGCGTCGCCATCGGGCCAAGGAGGATCTGGGCCGGGTCTCCGGGAGTCAGATGGAGCGCCAGGAAAACGACGAACGAGACGCCGACGAGGACGAACAGCGCGGAAATGAGGCGTTGCATCAGGTATCGTCGCATGCGTCGACGGAAGTATAGGAGCGGCGGACCTCGATGGCAAGGCGTCCCAGGGGGGTGTGAGGGTGTTCGGACTACACCGCTTTAGCTCTCCCGCAGGTGGTACTTCTCGACCGCGTAGGCCTTCTGCTTGAACTTCTGTACCTTGCCGGAGCCGGTCAGCGGGAACCGGTCCACGATCTCCACGTACCGGGGGACCTTGAAGTTGGCGATCTTCCCGCGCGCGAAGGCCACGATCTCCTCGGGCGCGAGCGAGACCCCGTCCTTCGGGATCACGAAGGCCATCACCGCCTCGCCCATGATCGGGTCCGGCACCCCCACGATGGAGACGTCGAGCACCTTCGGATGGCGAAGGAAGAAGTCCTCGATCTCGGCCGGGTAGGTATTGAACCCGCCGACGATGATCATGTCGGTGAGCCGCCCGGTGATCCGCACGTAGCCCTCCGAGTCCTTCACCGCCATATCCCCGGTGTGCAGCCACCCGTCGCGGATCTTGCTCGCGGTGGCCTCGGGCTTGTTGTAGTAGCCGATCATGAGCGTGGGGCCCTTGATGCACAGCTCGCCTTCCCGGCCGGGAGGCAGCTCCTCGCCGGTCGCGGGATCGACCACGCGGTCCTCGATCTCCGCGGTGCGGACCCCGACGGTGGACACTCGCCGCTCGAGCGGATCGCCGGGCCGCGTCCAGTGGGTGCCGCCGGTCGCCTCGGTGAGGCCGTAGACCACGAGGGCGTCCATGCCGAGCCCGTGCTCGCGGTCGAGAATCCGGCGCATGATCGCCACCGGCACCGGCGCCGCCCCGATGGAGCCGGTGCGGAGCGAGCGGAGATCGAGGGTGCCGAACGCGGGGTGCCCCAGCACCGTGATGAACATGGTCGGCACGCCGGAGAAGATCGTCACCCGCTCGGCCTCGATGAGCCGCATGGCCTCGAACGGGTCGAAGACGTCCATCAGGACCTGGGTCGAGCCCACGAGGCAGTTCGCCGCGATGCCGCCCATCGAGCCGAAGATGTGGAAGTACGGCACCGGCACCAGGCAGCGGTCCTCCGAGGTCCACGCGTGCAGCTCGGTGTAGACGCGGCACTTGTAGAACATGTTGCCGTGCGAGAGGAGGCAGCCCTTCGGCTCACCGGTGGTCCCGGAGGTGTAGAGCATCTCCACCGGGTCCTCCGGCCGGACGCGGATCGCGGCGAGGTCGGCCCCGCCCGCGCGCCCGGAGCGCTCGACCTCGTCGAAGCCGAGCGCGCCCGCGGGCCGCTCGGATCCGAGCACGATCACGTGGCGCAGCGCGGGGAAGCCATCGCGCGGGCCGAGCTCGAGCAGGATCTCCAGGTAGTCCACCGAGGCGGCCGCGAAGCGGTCCACCATGATCAGGGCCCGGGCGTCCGACTGCCGGAGCACGTACTCCACCTCGAGCGCCTTGTACCGGCTGTTGCACGTGACGGTCACCGCCCCGATCTTGGCGATGCCCAGATTCGCCACGTTCCACTCGACGCGATTGGGCATCCACAGCACCACGTGGTCGCCCGGGCCGAGGCCCAGCGCGAGAAGCCCCCGCGCGAAATCGTCGACGCGTCGCCTCAGGTCCGCGTAGCTGACGCGCTCGTCCTTGAAGACGACCGCGGCCCGATCGGGGAACCGCGCGGCCGCCCGGTCCACCATCTGACCGAGGGTCAGGGCGGTCCCGGGATCGCTCATCGCACCGGGGCGTGCTCGATGTGGTCCAGGAGCTGGCGCGCCCGCGAGGAGGCCACCGCCAGATCCTCCGCCGACACGCCATTCTCCCGGGTACGGCGAATGTGCTCGAGGAGCCGCTGCGCCTGTTCGAGCGCGACGGCGCGATCACTCTCGCCCAGGAGCTGCGGGATCAGCTCGAGGCTCTGGCCGGCCATGTCCTCCAGCGTGCGCACCAGCAGGTCACGGGCGAGCCGGTGGCGGCGCTCGTCGATCCCGCGCACGCCGAGCGCGCGGAAGAGGGACTCGACTGCGGTCGCGAAGGTCCCGGCCCGCCACCGGCGCAGGCCGAGCCGCGTGTGACCGCGCCAGAGGCGGCCGGTCCCCCGCCGACGCTGCTCGCGCGGAAGGCCCTGGGTCACCGGCGCCTCCAGCACCACGCGGGTCACCTCCAGCGAGGCCTCGAGCGGACCCTCGTCACCCCCGCCGCGACGGACCGCGCGTCGGAGACGCCACAGATCACGAGCCACCGCGGTGGAGCAGACGTCCAGGATGAACCCGGCGGTTTCTCGATCGACCTCCCCGCGCTCGAGCGCGGGATCCAGGAGCTGGCGCGCCTCGGCGCTCTCGCGCCCGCGGATCAGCGTGGCCACCCGCGCGCGCCACTCCTCCGTCACGGTGGCGCGCGCCGGCTCCGGAGCCGGGGGTTCCGGTTCGGCTGGGCCGGACGCCGCCAATCGTGCGGGAGCCTTCGGCTCCGGACGCGGCGACGCGGGAGGCGGCGCGGTCGCCCGGCGGGCCAGCGGGATGCGGGGGGCCGGCGCGGCGGCATGCCGAGACTGGTCGGGCCGCGCGAGGCGCCGGCGGCGCCCGCGGAGCCAGGTGCGCGGATCGCCTTCGAGGGCGTCGGCCAGACCGAGGAAGAGCAGCACGAGCGCGATCGCCCCCACCACCGCGAGCAGGGCTTCTTCGACGGTCATGCGCGTCACCGTATCATGCCGTCCGGGCTTTCACGATCATTTGCCAAGCCGGCGCGGTATGATGCCGGGTACAGGAACGTCAATACTTTCAGCGGGCTCGAGGAGACCTCATGCGTCGCGTCGCCGTGATCGGAGTGGGTGTCACCAAGTTTGGCAAGCACGATCGGAGCAGCGCCGAGCTCTTCGCGGCCGCGGCCGCCGACGCCATCACCGACGCCGAGATCGCCCCCAGCGCCATCCAGGCGCTCTACTTCGGCAACGTGACCGGGGGCGAGACCGAGCGGCAGCTCCACATGGGCCCGCTGGCCGCCACCCTGCTGGGATTGCCGACCGTCCCCACCACCCGCTTCGAGAACGCCTGCGCGACCAGCCACGTGGCCTTCCGCCACGCCGTGATGGAGATCGCGAGCGGCGCCTCGGACGTGGTCCTGGTGGGCGGCGCCGAGCGCGTGCTGAACGTGCCGACCGAGTCCGCCACCGAGTTCTTCGCCTACTGCTCCGACGCCTCCCTCGAGCAGCCCGCCGGCCTCACCTTCCCGGGGGTCTTCGCCCTGATCGCGCGGGCCCACATGGACAAGTACGGCACCACCGAGGAGCAGATGGCCCACGTGGCGGTCAAGAACCACCGGCACGGCGTGCTGAACCCGAAGGCGCAGTTCCAGAAGGAGATCTCGCTCGAGACCGTGCTCAAGAGCGCGTACGTGGCGGATCCGCTCAAGCTCTTCGACTGCTGCCCCTTCACCGACGGGGGCGCCGCGCTCGTGCTGGCCTCCGAGGACGTGGCCCGGCGGCACCGCCGCCCGATCTGGGTGCTCGGCTCGCACGCGGCGACCGACACCATGTTCGTGCACGAGAAGCGCGATCTCTCCCGCGTGACCGCCACCGAGCGCGCCGCCCAGGGCGCCTATCGCCAGGCCGGCAAGACCCCCACCGACGTGGACGTGGTGGAGCTCCACGACTGTTTCACGATCGCCGAGATCGTGGCCACCGAGGGCCTGGGTTTCTTCGAGCCCGGCACCGGAGGCCTGGCCGCCGAGAAGGGCTGGACGAGCCTCGGCGGCAAGCTGCCGGTGAATCCGTCGGGCGGGCTCAAGGCCAAGGGCCATCCGATCGGCGCCACCGGGGCCGCCCAGATCGCCGAGATCGTCACGCAGCTCCGCGGCGAGGCGGACCGCCGCCAGGTGGACGGCGCCCGCACCGGTCTGACCCATACGCTCGGCGGCAACACCGCGACGGTCGTCGTGAGCCTGTTCGGCCGTGACTGAGCGTGTGATCAATCTGAAGACCTTCTTCGAGGAAGCGCGCGCGGGCCGGCTCACCGGGATCCGGTGCGGCCGCTGCGGCGAGCTCGCCATTCCCCCGAAGGAATTCTGCGCGGGCTGCGGGCAGCGCGACTGGCAGCCGGTGCCGCTCGCGGGCCCCGGCACCATCGTGTCCTTCACGGTGATCCGGGTCGCCCCGCGCGGCCGCGGGGGCGAGGTGCCCTACGCGGTCGCGGTGGTCAGGCTGGAGGAGGGCGTCTCCCTGCTCGGCCGCATCGTGGACATCCCGTTCGAGGCGCTCAAGGCCGGCCTGCCCGTGCGCTTCCGGCCCATCCAGCTCGACACCCAGAGCCTCATCGGCTTCGGCCCCGCCTGACCTCGCCCCGGAACGGGCGGAAGAAGACGCGCACGTCCTCGGGATCACCCGCGCGGCTCGCCGCCGAGGCCGATCCGGATGCGCCGGTTGTGGCGCCCCTTGTTGTCGATCTTGAGGATCCGCACCGGCCGCGACTGCGCGGTG
>DATFUK010000045.1:0-7093 GCA_035260865.1 Candidatus Methylomirabilota bacterium
CCCGCCACGGCCCGGTCTGCCCGAAGCCCGAGATCGAGCAGTAGACGAGGTCGGGCTTGACCGCCGCCATCGCGGCGTAGCCCAGGCCGAGCTTCTCGACGACGCCGGGAGCGAAGTTCTCGACGAACACATCGGCGACCCGGCAGATGTCGGTGACCACTGCGCGGCCCTGGGGGTGGCTCAGGTCGACCGCCACGCTCTCCTTGCCCGCGTTGATGCGGATGAAGTAGGTGGACTGGTCGGCGCGCCCCGGCTCGAGCTGCAGGTGGTTCTTGCGCATGTCGTCGCCGTCGCGCGGCCGCTCGATCTTGATGACCCGCGCGCCCAGGTCCGCGAGCAGTCGGGTGCCGTAGGGGCCGGCCAGGACGCGGGTGAGATCGAGGATCACGAGGTCGGAGAGGGGCCCGGCAGCGTCGCGCACCGGCCGAGTATAGCGCGGCGATTGACGGGGCGCACCTGCCCCCCTAGACTCGGCGCATGCGACGCAATCTACTGCGGGAGCGGCTGCGGGCGGGCCAGCCCACGCTGGGCACGCACATCCACTCGGCGTGGCCGGCGGTGGTGGAGCTGGCCGGTCACGCGGGGGTCTTCGACTACGTGGAGTTCGCGGGCGAGTACGCGCCGTACGATCTCTTCGCGCTCGAGAACCTCGGGCGGGCGGTGAACACCTTCGACCACATGTCGGCGATGTTCAAGGTCGAGCAGCAGCCGCGAACCTATCTTGCGGTCCGGGCCATCGGGGCGGGGATCCAGAACCTGCTCTTCGCCGATCCCCGCACACCCGACGACGTGCGCGAGTGCGTGCGCAGCGTGCGCGCCGAGACCCCGGAAGCGGGCGGCCTGCACGGGGTCGGCATGCGCCGCGACGTGGGCTACGTGGTCGACGTGGGCGGTCGCGCCTTCGTGCAGGCGCTCGACGACGCGGTGGTCGCGATCATGATCGAGAAGGCCTCCGCGGTCGAGAACCTGGAGGCGCTGCTCTCGGTGAAGGGCGTCGACATGGTGCAGTTCGGCCCCGCCGACTACTCGATGAGCATCGGCCTCGCCGGGCAGTGGAATCACCCTCGAGTGGTCGAGGCGGAGCGCCACGTGATCGCCACCGCCTTGCGTCTCGGCATCGCCCCCCGCGCGGAGATCTCGCATCCGAACGAGGCGAAGGCCTACCTCGATCTCGGCGTGCGGCACTTCTGCATGGGCTGGGACGTGTCGATCCTCTTCGACTGGTTCAAGGCCGAGGGCGGCGCCCTGCGCGACCTGCTGGGCGCCGGATAGCCGGACCGCGACCCTCGCCCATGGCGCCCCGCCCGGCGCGCGCCGCGGCCGCTCTCGTCGTGCTGCTCGCCCTGCTGACCGCGGCCGCGTGCCGCGAGCGCCCGCCGGCCGGCGGCCCGGTCACGCTCGTCTTCAAGCACGCCAAGATCCTCGGCCCCGCCGATCCGGTGCCCGGCCTCCTGCGGCGCTTCGAGGCCCTGCACCCCGGGGTGCGCGTGCAGAGCGAGGCGCTCACCTGGTCCTCCGACGAGCAGCACCAGTTCTATGTGATCAACCTCGAGGGCGGCAGCCCGCCCTTCGACGTGATGATGCTCGACGTGATCTGGGTGCCCGAGTTCGCGCGGGCGGGCTGGATCCTCGACCTGACCACGCGCGTGCCCGCGGCCGAGCGCGACGCGCACTTCGCCTCCGCCATCGAACCTGCGGTGCAGGACGGTCGGCTCTGGGCGCTGCCGTGGTTCATGAACGTCGGCCTGCTCTACTACCGGAAGGATCTGCTCGCCAAGTACGGCCTCGCGCCGCCCGAGACCTACGACGAGCTGGTGCGGCAGGTGCGGCTCATCCAGGCCGGGGAGCGCGATCGCCGCCTGGACGGCTATCTCTGGCAGGGCAAGCAGTACGAGGGCGGCATGGTCAACGTGCTGGAGGCGCTCTGGGCCAACGGGGCCCGGCTCCTCGACGACGCCGGGCGGCCGTTCCCGGAGGCCGAGCGCGCCCGCGAGGCCCTCGCCTTCCTGCGCGGCCTCATCGAGAGCGGGGTGAGCCCGCCCTGGGTCACCGCGGGGGACGAGGAGCTGACGCGCCGGCCCTTCGGCGACGGCCGCGCGATCTTCCTGCGGGGCTGGCCCTACGCGCTCGACCTGTTCGAGCTGCCGGACTCGCGCGTGCGCGGCAAGGTGGGCGTGGCGCCGATCCCGCGCCTGCGCCACGGCCCGGTCGGCGCGGCCTCGACGGGGGGCGCGCATCTCGCGGTGAGCGCGCGAACCCGGCACGCGGCCCTCGCGGTGGAGCTCGCGCGCTTTCTCACCAGCGAGACCGCCCAGCGCGCCATGACCGAGGGCGCCGCGCTCCGCCCCTCGCGCCCCGCGCTCTACCGCGACGCGGGGCTGATCGCGCGCGACCCGAGCCTGCCCGCGCTTCACGGGCTGATGCTCCGCGGCCATCCCCGGCCCATCACGCCCTACTACCTGATGCTCTCCACCACGCTCCAGCCCGAGTTCTCCGCGGTGCTGGTCGGCCGCAAGTCCCCCGAGCGCGCGATGCAGGACGCCGGCGCCCAGGTCCAGCACCTCCTGCGGTCGGTGACCCCGTGAGCGACCGTCGCCTGGCCTGGCTGCTCCTCAGCCCGGCCCTCCTCGTTCTGGGCACGCTGACCGTGTATCCCGCGCTCTGGGTGCTCTGGCTCGCGCTCCAGTACCGCATCCCGGTGTTCGGTATCTCCCGCTGGGCCGGGCTCGAGCACTTCGCGTTCCTGGCGGTGGACACGCGCTTCTGGAACGCGGCGTGGGTCACCGGGGTATTCACGGTGGCCTCGGTCGCGCTGGAGGGCGCGCTGGGCCTGGCCATCGCGGTGGCGCTGCGCGGGCAGCGGGGCGGCCGGCGTACCGCCCTCGCGCTCCTGCTCCTGGCCTGGGCGCTGCCGTCGGTGGTGACCGCCAAGATGTTCGAGTGGCTCTATCACCCGGCGGGCGGGCTCGTGAACTTCCTGCTGGGCGGCCGCGCGATCAACTGGCTGGGCGATCCGGCCTTCGCCCTGCCGTCCCTCATCCTGGCCGACGTGTGGCGCGCCACCCCGTTCGTGGCGCTGCTCTGCTACGCGCGCCTGCTGACCATCCCGCCGGATCTCTACGAGGCCGCCGAGGTGGACGGCGCCGCGGGGCTCCAGGCCTTCACCCGCATCACGTGGCCGCTCGTGCGGCCGATCCTCCTGGTGACCCTGCTCTTCCGCACGCTCGACGCGATCCGCGCCTTCGACATCATGTTCGTGCTGACCGGCGGGGGGCCGGCGGGCAGCACCGAGTCGCTCACCGTCTACGCGTACCGCGCGCTGTTCCAGACGCTCCAGATCGGCTTCGGCTCCGCCATCGGCGTGGTGGTGTTCGGGCTCGTGATGCTCGTGGCCGTCCTGTACCTGCGCGTGATCGGTCGCCAGGAGGCGGCGGCGTGAGGCCGATCCGGCCGCGCGACGGTCTGGTGCTCCTCGCCCTGGTGGCCTATGCGTCGCCCTTCTTCTGGCAGGCGCTCACCTCGATGCGGCCCGACGCCGAGCTGCTGCCCCTGACCCGGCTCCTGCCGAGCCATCTCACGTGGGTCCACTACGACGTGGTCTTCCGCCAGAGTCTGATGCCGCGCGCCCTCGTCAACAGCCTGGGCATCGCGCTGCTGAGCACATTGCTCGCGGTCGGGCTGGGGGCCCTCGCCGCCTACGCGCTCGCGCGACTGCCGGTACGGGGGCGCGGGGTGATCCTGCTCGCCATGATCGCGGCCACCGCGTTTCCCCAGATCGCCACCGTGAGCCCGCTCTACCTGCTGATGCGCGCGCTCGGCCTGCGCGACACGTGGCTGGCCCTCATCCTGGCCAACGGCTCGTTCGCGCTGCCGCTGGTGATCTGGTTGCTCACCGGCTTCATCCGGGAGATCCCGCGCGCGCTCGAGGAGGCGGCGGCGGTGGACGGCGCGGACCGCCTGGCAACCCTGAGATGGGTCGTGCTCCCGCTGGCCGCGCCGGGCATGGCCTCCGCCGCGCTGCTCGCGTTCCTGTTCTCGTGGAACGAGTTCCTCTTCGCCTACAGCTTCACGGCCAGCGAGGCCAGCCGCACCGTGCCGGTCGCGCTCGCCCTGTTCCCCGGCGTCTTCGAGGTGCCCTGGGGCGACATCGCGGCCGCGTCATTGCTCGCGAGCCTCCCGCCCATCCTCATCGTGGTGGGCTTCCAGCGCTACCTGGTGCGGGGCCTTCTCGCCGGGGCCCTCCGCGAGTAGCTCCTAGGACTCGGTCACCAACCCCGGCGTGACCGACGCACCCGGCAGCACGCGGAACACGTCCGGCGAGATCTTCACCTTCAGCGACCGGCTGCCGCCGCCCAGGATGATCCAGGGCAGGGACATCAGCCCCTCGTCCACGTAGATCGGCAGATCGGCGGGCAGGGCGAACACGGTGACGCCGCCCAGCATCATGCCGGTGAGCGCGCGAGTCTCCTCCGGATCGGCGAACGAGAGCCGGGACACGCCGAGCAGCTTCCGCACCGTGTGATTGACGTCCACCCGCCGGGTGGCGCGGACCACGCAGGCGCAGTACACCTTCGGCTCCTTCTTGGAGCCGACGACGATCGTGTTGGCCGACTGCTCCATCGGGTAGCCGTACTGCGCGCAGAACGCGGCGGTGTCCGCGTACTGCGGGTCGATCTCCACCATCTCGTGGGGCAGCCCGAGTCCGTCGAGGACCCGGCGCACCCGCTGCTCGATCTCGTCCGCGGCCATCGGTGATCCCTCCGGCCCGGGAGCATACCGCGACTACGGCTTCGGGTGCGCGCGGAAGAACTCCCAGATGATCGACGTGGCGCTGAAGTCGCGGCAGACGCGGCCGATGAGCCCCTCCGGCAGGTACTGGGTGCCGCCGGGCCAGGTGTGGCCGCCGCCGTCGAGCCGCACCAGCACCACCTCGCTGCCGTCGCGGCCGCCCGAGTAGGTGAGCCGGAGCCCGCCGCAGTGGTCCTTGCCGGGCGCGGGGAGCACCGTCGAGCGGGGCTCGGGCGCGGTCCCGTCGAGCCGGGCCCAGCGGCGCGCCGCCTCCTCGGTGTCGATGATCCGGCCGCGTCCGAAGGCGATGGCGCCGCCCCGGTACGGCACCAGCGGGTCCGTCGTCCCCTGCAGGATGAGCACGGAGACCGGCCGCTCGGGTCGCAACCAGGCGTCGGGAGGATCCGCGATGCCGCCCACCACCGGCGCGATGGCCGCGATGCGCGGGGACAGGTGCGCGGCCAGGTAGTGGGAGAAGACCGCGCCGTTGGAGATGCCGGTGGCGTAGATCCGCCGCGGGTCCACCGCGTGCGCCCGCGCGATCGCGTCGAGCGCCGCGGCCACGAAGCCGACGTCGTCGATCCGCTCGCGGTGGGCGCGCGAGCCGGTGGCGAACTCGCGCCCGTCGTACCAGTTCCGCCCGACGCCTTCCGGGTACGCGACGAGGAGGCCCTCCCGATCGGCGAGCTCGCTGAAGCGGGTGAGGCGCTCGGTGCCGATGCCGTTGCCGCCCCCGCCGTGGAAGACGAGCACGAGCGGCACCGGGCCCGCGGGCAGGGACGGCGGCACGTGCAGCAGGTAGGTCCGGGTGAGACCGCCGACCTCGATCGTGTGGATCTGGGTGGCACGGTCGGCCGCGGCGGGGAGCACCACGGCCACGCTCCATGCCGCCGCGAGCAGCCAGACCATCGCGCGTCCCATCGTCGGAGCTTCATTGTACAATCACCCGGCCGTGCTTCGGCCCAAGGAGAGCCACGATGAGCGCTGATCTGATCGAGCAGGTGAAGGACGGAGTGGCCGTGCTGACGCTCAACCGCCCCGATCGGCTGAACGCGATGTCGCGGCCGATGCTGGACGCGCTGCTGGAGGCCCTCCCGCGGCTCGCCGAAGATGCGGCGGTCGGGGTGGTCGTGCTCACCGGGGCCGGCCGCGGCTTCTGCGCGGGCGGCGACGTCAAGGCCATGGCCGAGGGCACCGAGCTGGGCGGCCAGACCATGGAGGAGAAGGCGCAGGCGCTCCGCTCGCGCATGGAGACCTCGCGCTGGCTGCACGAGATGCCCAAGCCCACCATCGCGATGATGCGCGGGCCGGCCGCGGGCGCCGGACTCTCGCTGGCGATGGCCTGCGACATGCGCATCGCGAGCGACACCGTGAAGCTCGGCACCGCGTTCGCGCGCGTCGGGTACTCCGGCGACTTCGGCGGCAGCTACTACCTGACCCAGCTCGTCGGCACCGCCAAGGCGCGCGAGCTCTACTTCACCGCGGACCTGCTCGACGCCCAGCAGGCGCTCGGGCTGGGCCTGGTGAACCGGGTGGTGGAAGACGCGCGGCTCGAGGAGGAGACGATGGGGCTGGCCTCACGGCTGGCCCGGGGGCCGCGCGTGGCCTATCGCTACATGAAGCGGAACATGAACGCGGCGGAGAGCGCGTCGCTCAAGGAGATGCTCGACCTCGAGGCGTGGAACCACACGCGCACCGGCATGACCGAGGACCATCGCGAGGCCGCGCGCGCCTTCGTCGAGAAGCGCGAGCCCCAGTTCAAGGGGCGCTAAGCCATCGAAGGGGGCCCCTTCTGGTGTCTAAGAGGGGGCCCCCTCCGAGCCTCCCCCGAAACAGGGGGGCGCCGGCCAAGCCGGCGCTCGAACGAAGGCAAGTCAAACACTTTGCGAACGGGACACCAGGGTCAGGGCGGGGCGCCGGTTCGCCACGCGAGATAGAGGACGCCCGCGGTCAGGCCGCCGATCACCGCGATGGTGGCGTAGGTCGAAACCTGGGCGAACAGGGTGAGCGTGGTGCTCGAGAGCCCGACGAAGGCGAGGCCCACCACCGGAATCATCGGCGCGCCGCAGCCCATGACCGTGCAGCCGCCGGTGGCGAGGCCGCAGACGCTGCCCACCGCGCCCAGCACCCCGCCCTGCCGGCCCGCGCGTATTCGCCAGTCCGCCGCGCCGATCCGGTCGCGGCGGTGCGCCCAGAGCACGAAGTAGGCGGCGACCAGCGCGGCCATGAGGGTGAAGCGGGCGAGATCGGCGGTGGTCACCGCGAAGCCCCAGTCGATGCCGAAGACGCCGTCGGCGGAGAACCA
>DATFUK010000046.1:0-3446 GCA_035260865.1 Candidatus Methylomirabilota bacterium
CCGCTTCGCGTCGGCCATCGCCCGCACGTGGACCGGATCGGCCTGGTAGTTCGCGAGCACGAAGCGGCGGAAGCCGTGGCGGGCCAGGCTGCCGATCACCTCCACGATCACGCGCCGGAGCGTCGCGCGGGAGAGCGAGACGGTGCCCGCCCACGTCTCGGCGAGCGGGCTCGCGCCGTACGGGAGCGACGGGGCCAGGACCACCCGGTAGCCCGCGCGCGCGAGATGCGGGGTCACGTGACGGGCCAGCTCCTCCGCGCCGAGCCAGTCCACCAGCAGCGGCAGATGCGGGCCGTGCTGCTCGATCGCACCGAGCGGGACGATCACGACGGCCCGCTCGTCCCGGGCCACGCGCGCGGCCTCGGGATAGGTGCACTCGGCCAGGCGGATCACGCCGGAATGTCGTAATTCAAGACCTGACCCCGGTCAGGGGCGCGGCTTCTTCCTCGGGAGCACCTTGAGGGCGTCTTCGCAGGCCTGCAGCGTCCTGGCCACGTCCGCGTCGGTGTGGGCCGTGGACATGTACATCTTCTGGGTGTTCTTGACCACACCGCGCTTGATCAGCTCGGTGGTGAAGGTGCGGGCCAGGGCGCCGTCGGCCTTCTGGAGCGAGCGGTAGTCGGTCACCGCCTCGCCGGTGAAGAGGATGTCGAAGAGCACGGGCTCGCCCACCACCTGGGCGGGCAGGCCCGACTTCTGCGCGAGGTCGGCGAGGCCGGCCATCAGGCGCCGGCCGGTGCCGTGCAGGCGCTCGTAGGCGCCGGGCTTGCGCAGCTCGGCCAGGGTGGCCAGGCCCGCGACCGCCGCGATGGGGTTGCCGTTGAGCGTGCCCGACTGCGAGATGAACTCGCCCTTGCCGTCCCGGCCCGGGTCGAAGGGCTGCATCAGCTCGGCGGAGGCGCAGACCGCGGCGAGCGGGAATCCGCCGCCCACGATCTTGCCGACACAGGCGATGTCCGGGACGACGCCGTAGTATTCCTGGGCGCCGCCGTAGGCCAGGCGGAAGCCGGTGACGACCTCGTCGAAGACCAGCAGGATGCCGTACCGCCGCGTGATGTCGCGGAGGCCCTGCAGGAACCCGGGCTGGGGCGGGATCAGCCGCTGGAAGGGCTCGATGATCACCGCGGCCAGCTCGTCGGCGTGGGTGGCCACGATACCTTCCACGGTGGCCAGGTCGTTGTAGGGCGCGATCAGCACCTCGTCCTCCAGGGCGCGCGGGATGCCGGAGGAATCCGGGACCGGCGCGGGGAAGGCCTTGGGCGAGCGCGGGGTCGAGCTCATCATCGAGTAGTCGTGGGCGCCGTGGTAACCGCCCTCGAACTTGAGGACCTTGTCGCGCTGCCGCGCGGTGCGGGCGACGCGCAGGGCGAAGAAGGTGGCCTCCGAGCCGGTCGAGGTGAAGCGCACCTGCTCGGCGCACGGCACCGCGCGACAGATCTCCTCGGCCAGCTCGATGATCGGCTCGGTCACCATGAAGTAGGTGGTGCCGCCCTCGAGCTGCTCGCGCACCGCGGCGACCACCGCGGGGTGGGCGTGGCCCAGCACCATCGGGCCCGAGGCCATCACGTAGTCGATGTACTCACGCCCGCTCACGTCGTAGATCTTCGAGCCCTTGCCGTGCTTGACCACGAAGCCCACGTCGTCGGCGTAGCGGGAGGTGCCCAGCACCCCGCCGGGCAGCCGCTGGCGGGCGCGCTCGAGCAGCTTGGTCTCTTCGGCGGAGCGAGTCGTGATCGGGTCGGCCATGGTAGAACCTCGTCTCGGTGAGAGTCGCGGGAGCCCGCGTCGGGAACGAGCAAAGACTAGGCTCGGCTCCGGCTCCTGTCAAGGCAAAGGCGAACCGCGCAATTGGCAACGCTACCCATTGCTGGTATACATGGGCCACCCACGACCATCATCTCCATCGCGAGTCCGATCATGGCCAAGCCGCGCCTCCTGAACATGTGCGGGAAGATCGTCCCCTACGAGGACGCGCGCGTCCACGTGCTCTCCACCGCGATGAAGTACGCGGCGAGCGTCTACGAGGCCATGCGCGCCTACTGGAGCGACGCGGATCAGCAGCTCTACGTGTTCCGCCCGCGCGAGCACCTGCGACGCCTCGAGCGCTCGGCCAAGATCGCCCGCATCCCCCTGCCCGCCGACGCGGCCCGACTCGAGCGCGAGACGCTCGAGATCATCCGGGCCAACGAGCTGCGCGAGGATTTGCACGTGCGCCTGATCGTCTTCGTGGACACCGACGACGGCGGGCTCGCCTCGCGCGAGCCGGTCGGCTACGTCATCGCGCCCATCCCCACCACGCGCTACTTCGAGACCGCCGGCCTCCACGTGGGCGTGAGCTCGTGGCACCGCACCGCCGACAACGCGATCCCGGCCCGGGTGAAGGCGGCCGCCAACTACCAGAACAGCCGGCTCGCCCTGCTCCAGGCCAAGACCGACGGCTACGACGACGCGATCATGCTCAACCAGGACGGCAGCGTGGCCGAGGGGCCCGGCTACACGCTCTTCCTGGTCACCGAGGACCGGCCGATGACCCCGTCGGTGACGAGCAATATCCTGGAAGGCGTCACCCGCGCCACCCTGCTCACCCTGTTCCCGGAGTCGCTGGGCGTCTCGGTCGAGCAGCGCGAGATCGACCGCACCGAGCTCTACGTCGCCGACGAGGCCTTCTTCGCGGGCACCGCCGCCGAAGTGACGCCGATCCTGTCCATCGACCGCCGCCCGGTCGGCGAGGGCGTGATGGGGCCGCTCACCGCCAAGGTGCGCGACGCATACTTCCGCGCGGTGCGCGACGGCTCGGCGCCGCACCCGGAGTGGCGCATCCCGGTCTACGGGTGATCGCGCGTGGCCGCCGCGACCGCTGACGTCGTCATCGTGGGCGGCGGCGTGATGGGCACCTCCATCGCGCTGCAGCTGGCCCGCCGGCGCGCCGGCCGGATCGTGCTGCTCGAGAAGCGCCACGTGGCCTCCGGCCCCACCGGGCGATCGAGCGCCCTGCTGCGCCGCCACTACTCGATCGAGCTCTACGCCCGGATGGCCGCGCGCTCGTTCGAGGCCTACAACAACTTCGAGGAGCTGACCGGCCGCCCGGCCGAGATCACCCGCTGCGGGCTCGTGATGGCGCTCGCCCCGGACGACGTGCCGGCCATGCGTGACACGATCGTCATGATGCAGCGTCTCGGGGTCAAGGTGGAGGAGCTCGGCCCGCGCGATCTCGAGCGCGTGGTGCCCGGCCTCGCGGTCGATGGCCTGGGCGGCGCGGCCTGGGAGACCGATACCGGCTACGGCGATCCGGCCGGGGTCAGCCAGGCCTACGCCGCGCGCGCCCGCGAGCTGGGGGTGGAGATCCGCCAGGACTGCCACGTCGCGGGCTTCACGGTGACGGGCGGGCGGATCTCGGGTGTCCGCACCTCCGCCGGCCCGGTGGAGACGGCCACCGTGGTGAACGC